>JBEANV010000220.1:0-7552 GCA_041165285.1 Pseudomonadota bacterium
ACATAGGGAATCAGCGCCTTGCGGCCCTGCGCGGCCAGACGCGCGAAGGTGGTCTGGATGCGGCTCACAGCGCACCTCCCTTGACGCTCTGCCCGCGGCAGGACGGGCGGCAGTAGAAATCCGCGCCGGACAGGTCGGCGACGGTGCCGATGTCCTTGTCGCCGCGGCCGGACAGGTTGACCAGGATGTGCTGGTCCGGGCGCATCGTCTTCGCCAGCTTCATCGCGTAGGCAACGGCATGGCTCGATTCCAGCGCCGGAATGATGCCCTCGGTGCGGCAGAGGTAGTGGAAGGCCTCCAGCGCCTCCTTGTCGGTGATGCCGACATACTCGGCGCGACCGATGTCCTTCAGGTAGGCGTGTTCCGGACCCACGCCGGGGTAGTCCAGCCCAGCCGACACGGAGTGCGTCTCGGTGATCTGGCCATTGGCGTCCTGCAGGATGTAGGTGCGGTTGCCGTGCAGCACACCGGGCTTGCCCAGTTGCAGCGAGGCCGAATGCTTGCCCGTGTCCATGCCCTCTCCCGCCGCCTCGACACCGATCAGGCGCGTGGCCTCGAACGGGATGTAGGGGTGGAAGATGCCCATTGCGTTGCTGCCGCCGCCCACGCAGGCGACCACCGCGTCCGGCTGGCGACCCGCAGGCCCTCCCAGCTCGGCGATCATCTCGGGCATCTGCGTCAGGCACTCGGTGCCGATGACGCTCTGGAAGTCGCGCACCATCGCCGGGTACGGATGCGGGCCCGCCACCGTGCCGATGATGTAGAAGGTGTTCTCGACGTTGGTGACCCAGTCGCGCATCGCCTCGTTGAGCGCGTCCTTCAGCGTCCTGCTGCCGGACTCGACCGGCACGACACGGGCGCCGAGCAGGTGCATGCGGTAGACGTTCGGGCTCTGGCGCTTGACGTCCTCCGAGCCCATGTAGACCACGCATTCCATGCCGTAGCGCGCACAGATCGTCGCGGTCGCCACGCCGTGCTGGCCCGCGCCGGTCTCGGCGATCACGCGCGGCTTGCCCATGCGCCTGGCCAGCAGCGCCTGGCCGATGGTGTTGTTGACCTTGTGCGCGCCGGTGTGGTTCAAGTCCTCGCGCTTGAGGTAGATCTGCGCGCCGCCCATCTCGCGGCTCATGCGGTCGGCGTGGTAAACCGGGCTGGGGCGTCCGACAAAATGCTTCAGTTCCCGGCGGAATTCAGCGATGAACTGGGGGTCGTGGCGGTAGTGCTCGTAGGCCCCACGCAATTCGTCGAGCGCATGGCTGAGGGTTTCAGCGACGAAGCTGCCGCCGTAGACCCCGAAATGCCCGCGGGCATCGGGTTGGTCGTAGGTAAACATGGTGACTCTCGGGAATTTCAGTATCCGCTGTCGGCGTCCGCCCGTCGGGCATCGGCTTCGCGGACGGCTTCGCAGAATTGGCGCATCAGCGCGGCGTCCTTGACGCCCTTGCCGATTTCAACGCCGGAACTCACGTCCACGGCACAGGGCCGCACGCGAAGCACGCCATCGGTCACATTGGCAGCATTCAACCCACCAGACAAAACGACCGGACGGCACACGTCTGACGGGATGAGCGACCAATCGAAAACCTTTCCGCCACCGCCATAACCGTCGACATGGGCGTCGAGCAGGATGGCCTGGGCGCTGGAGTAAGACCGTGCAAAGTTTAACAAATCGAAGCCGGGTGTCATGCGAGCGGCGCGCAGATAGGGGCGTTCGGCGACTTCGCAGTGCGCGAGAGTTTCATCTCCATGGAACTGCAGCAGCAACGTGGGAATGGCTGCACAGGCTTCGGCAATCTGCATCGGGTCCGCGTTCACGAACAGGCCGACCGGTGTGACGAAGGGCGGCAGACATTGCGCCAGACGGCGTGCCACCTCCAGGGTGACATGCCGAGGACTGCGGGCATAGAACACAAGCCCGATGGCGTCCGCTCCAGCGGCCACGGCATCGTCCACATCCCGCTCCCGGGTCAGGCCGCAGATCTTGATGCGGGTGCGTGCAGCCGAAACCGGCCGCATCAGGTCCATCGAAACAGTCATGGGCAATCACCCGGTAGCCAGTCGAACGCGGCCGTCCGGGTCGGCAGGCCATGGTGTGCATCGTAACGGGGTCCGAGGAAATAGAGTCCGTCGGGGGCAAAGGTCGGCGCTGCACGCTCGCGCAGGCGAGCGGCCAGTACGTCGGCAACCCATGCGCTCGGCCGTGTGCCCGTACCGACCGCGATCAGGCAGCCCATGAGGTTGCGGATCATGTGGTGGAGGAAGGCCACTGCCTCGAAGTCGAAGCGCCAGTAGGCACCGTGGCGCTCGATCGAGATTTCACGCATCAGCTTGACCGGCGACAGCGCCTGGCAGTCGGCCGAGCGAAAGGCCGAGAAATCGTGCTCGCCGATCAAGTGGGCAGCGGCCTGCCGCATGGCGTCGCCGTCCAGCGGCCGGAATGTCCAGCCGACGGAGCCCTTCTCGATCGACGGCCGCACCGGCGACTCGACCACGATGTAGGCATAGCGCCGTCCGCGGGCCAGATTGCGTGCATGGAAGTGCCCATCGACCGGGGCGCACCACTGGACAGCGATGTCATCCGGCAGATAGCGGTTGGTGCCACGCACCCAGGAGAACGGCTCGCGCACCCGGTCCGTGTCGAAATGGACCACCTGGTTGAGGCCATGCACACCGGTGTCGGTGCGCCCGGCACACAGGGTCTGGATCGGCGCCACCGCAAACTGCGACAGCGCCTTTTCCAGATGGTCCTGTACCGTGCATCCGTCCGGCTGGCTTTGCCAGCCGTGGTAGGCGGTGCCGCGGTAGGCGACGCCTAGCGCCAGGCGCAAGGCGATTCACCTGCCCGGACACGCGCCGACCGGCACGTCACGCCAGCTTGTCCAGCATGGCCTGCGCTTTGGCACGCAGGTCACCGTCGGACTTCTCGATCACTTCCTGCAGCATGTCGCGCGCAGACTCGGCATCGCCGAAATCGAGGAACTCCTTGGCCAGTTCGATCTTGCGGACCAGCGGATCACCGTCTTCGCCATCCCCGAGCATCGGGTAGGCATCGACGCCACCCGGCGACGTGGTGGGCTGCAGATCGAAATCGAGCGACAGACCGTCCATGTCGATCTTCTGCAGATCACCGGCTTCGGTGATCGGCTCGCTGATCTCGGGCAGATCGTGGAGTTCGAAATCCAGGCTGCTGTGCCCGGAATCGGCCGGCGCATCCAGCGAACCAGACAGCCCGGCAGCGCCAACGCCAAACGCACCACGCCCAGTCGAGAACGCGCTCGACACCGGCGGCAGCGAGTCCATCGGACCCGGCACCGAGATATCAAGATCAATGGAGGCCGAATTGCCCGACGGCGTATCAGCACCCAGATCGAAGTCAGGGATCGCGCTGTTCTCGAACCGGGACGGCGACGGCACCACCGACTGCGGCATGGTGCTGGCACCCAGCATCTCGCCACCACCGGACTCCATCGCATAACCCGAATTGGGCTGACCGCCCTGCTCGTACAGCGGATTCTCCGGATCGATCGAACGGCCCAGTTCCTGCGCACGGACCCAGTCCTCGCCCTGACCACCGGTCAAGCCATACAGCTCGCCCGCCAGCAGTTCGTAGCCCTTGGTGTCACGGCGCTTGGCATAGACCTCCAGCAGCTTGGTGCGGATGGCGAGACGCTCCGGATTGGCCCGCATCGCCTCTTTGAGGATTTCCTCGGCCTGCAGGTCGCGGCCATACGCCAGATAGACATCCGCCTCGGCAACGGGATCGACATCGCCGATCGCGTCGATCTGGCTGAGCGAGTAGCTCATCGAAGACGGCGTACCCGCGGCATCACGGGTATCGACCCGCTGACCGCCGCTTGCGCCGAAGAATGAATCCGGCTGGAGCCGGCTCTCCAGAAACGAGGTAACGCCCGCCTCATCCTTGTTCTTGCCACGCAGGCGGTGATAGCCCAGACCCGCCAGGATAGCCAGAATCAGACCAGCACCCGGCAGCAGCATCGGGTTCTCGGACAGCGACTCGATCAGCGACGGCTCTTCGACCGGAGCCGTGTCCATCGGCATCGCCGGACGGGACGCAGCGGCCACAGCAGGCGCCGCAGACACAGCGGGCACACTGGCTGCGACTGGCGCAGATGCCACGACAGGCAGGGGTTCCTTCGCCGATGCCGGCTTCGCCACCATCGGGGCAGATGCCGGCGCGGCTGGCTTGGCAGGCGCTGGCGCCGATGCGATCTCGACCGGCTTGTCAGGCGTCTTTCCAGCCACTACCGCCGGCCCGGAGGCCGAAGCCGACTTGCCAGACCCCGAAGCCGCAGCACCCGACGCTGCCTGCAGCTTCTTCAGCTCATCCAGATTGCGCGCGAGTTCATTGACACGCGAACTGGCTTCCTTTTCGGCGCGCTGCTTGACCATAGCCTCTTCCGGCGCGGAGGTCTGCCCCTTGCCAGCCGTCTTCGGCTTGTCGATCTGCAGGCGGTCGGGCTTGGCCGCGCCCACCGAACCACTTTCGACCACTTCCGTGCGCACTTGTCCACCGGACTTGCGGGTCGGCTCGACCGGCTTCGCCTGCTCTGGCACAGCGCCGGCCAGGCGCTGCCGGTAGGCGTTGAAGTTGGCACTCTGCACATGCACGAGGCGGCGGGCTTCCCGCGCGTCGACGCTGCCGAGCTTCTGCGAAGATGGAACGTTCAGCACGGCACCGGAACGCAGCCGGTTCATGTTGTTGCCGATGAAAGCCTGACCGTTGCCCTGGTACAGGCCGACGAGCATCTGATCCAGAGAAAAACCCTCGACCTGCAGCTTGCTGGCGACCATCGACAAGGTATCGCCCGGCTTGACCCGGTATTCGGTGCCAGCTGGCGCGTTGCTGGCCGCAGCGGTGGCCGACTCGGTTGCAACCGGCGGCGGCGCGACAGGACGGCGTGCGGGCGGTTTCGCAAGCGGGGCAGGCTCCGCTGACTCGGTGAGTACCGGCGCAGGGGACGGGCGCTTCGTTGCCTCGGCGCGCACGGCAGCTTCGGCGGCAGCGGATGCCGCCAACTCCGCCTTGCCGGGACGTGCAGGCGCTGCCACGACGGCTGGTGTAGCTGGCGCAGCCGGTGCGCGGGCGACCGACGGCGGATCGAACAGCAGCGTGTACTCGCGCAGCAGGCGACCACTGGACCAGGACAGCTCCAGGATCACGTCGACAAACGGCTCCTGCACCGACCGGTCGCTGCTGATGCGCAAATACGGCGAGCCATCGGCACGGCGCTGCAGCGACACCGAGGTGGATGGCAGGACGGCGTTGTAATCCACACCGGCGATCCGGTAGGCGTCCGGCGGTGCGACCCGCACGCGCAAGTTGGCGGATTCGTCCGGCGTGAGGCTGGTGACGTCGATCTCGGCCCGCAGCGATTCGCCCAAGGCGGATTGAACGCTCAAGCGGCCGAGACTCAAGGACCATGCCGATGGCGCAGCACCCAGTGCTGCAATCACCGCGACCACGGCCGCCACTTCTCTCAGAGCCAAACGCCCCGTGCGCTTCGTCTGGGTATTCAAGGCGTCTCCCAAGCTGCGAATCATGGAACCATTCCGTTTTTTCGCACCAGTCAATATGAGCAATGAATGCTCAGCATGGACTCAAAATGTCCGAAAAGACAATAGCATCAAGCAGATACAAAGACAAGCTCATGCTCTGCCTGACATTCCGAGCATCTCGCACGATTACTCGCACTGAAAATATGCCCGTTGCCACTCGGCAACGGGCACCGTGCAATACCGATCAGGCGTCCAGCAGGATGCGCAGCATGCGGCGCAGCGGCTCGGCCGCGCCCCACAGCAGTTGATCGCCAATGGTGAACGCGCCGACATACTCCGGCCCCATCGCCAGCTTGCGGATGCGTCCAACCGGAATCGTCATCGTGCCAGTCACCGCCACCGGTGTCAGATCACGGACGGTGGCCTCGCGGGTATTCGGGACCACCTTCACCCACTGGTTGTCAGCCGCGATCATGGCCTCCAGATCGGCGACGGGCACGTCCTTCTTCAGCTTGAACGTCAGTGCCTGGCTGTGGCAGCGCATCGCACCCACGCGCACGCAGAAACCATCGACCGGAATCGGCGCCGAGTCGAAACCCTCGCCCAATCCCAGGATCTTGTTGGTCTCGGCCATGCCCTTCCACTCTTCCTTGGACATGCCGTTGCCGAGATCCTTGTCGATCCACGGGATCAGCGAGCCACCCAGCGGCACGCCGAAGTTCGCGGTCTCGGCCGAGGTCAGCGCACGCTGCTTGGCGATGACCTTGCGGTCAATCTCCAGGATGGCGCTCTTCGGGTCGTCCAGCAGCGCCCGCACTTCGGCGTTGAGCGTGCCGTACTGCGTCAGCAGCTCGCGCATGTGCTGCGCGCCGCCGCCGGAGGCCGCCTGGTAGGTCTGCGTGCTCATCCACTCGACCAGCCCGGCCTTGTAGAGCGCACCCACACCCATCAGCATGCAGCTCACCGTGCAGTTGCCGCCAACCCAGTTCTTGCCGCCCTTGGCCAGCGCATCCTGGATCACCGGCATGTTGACCGGATCGAGGATGATGACGGCGTCACCGTTCATCCGCAGCGTCGAAGCCGCGTCGATCCAGTGACCGTTCCAGCCCGCCGCACGCAGCTTCGGGAACACCTCGCTGGTGTAGTCGCCGCCCTGCGCCGTGATGATGACCTCGCAACGCTTGAGCGCGTCGAGGTCATAGGCGTTCTGGAGTTTGGTCTCGTTCTTCGCCATCGCCGGGGCGGTGCCGCCAGCGTTGGATGTCGAGAAGAACAGCGGCTCAATCAGGCCGAAGTCGCCCTCGGCCTGCATGCGGTCCATCAGCACGGAGCCGACCATGCCGCGCCATCCGACCAATCCTACGAGTTTCATGTGATGCCCTTTCCGGTATTCGACCTGCCCCGCCGACTCGCATCGCCGGGGTTGAAAGGTCTGGGCGAGACGAGGCGGAGCCGATCAGCTCTTGGTAATGCCTTTAATGGCCTTCGTGCCCTGGGTGATGGCGGCCACGACCGCGTCCCCCATCTCGCGCGTGCCGACGCGCTTCGTTCCCTCCGACCAGATGTCGGGCGTGCGCAAGCCAGCGGCGAGCACGGCCTGAACCCCCGACTCGATGCGGTCGGCGGCTTCTGGTTGTTGGAGGGAGTAGCGAAGCATCATGGCAGCGGACAGGATTGTAGCCAGAGGATTGGCAACTCCCTTGCCAGCGATGTCCGGCGCGCTGCCGTGGCTGGGTTCGTACAGCCCCTGCCCCTTGGCATTCAGCGACGCCGACGGCAGCATCCCGATCGAGCCGGTCAACATCGCCGCCGCATCCGAGAGGATGTCGCCGAACATGTTGCCCGTGAAGAGCACGTCGAATTTCTTCGGCGCCTTGATCAGTTGCATGGCCGCGTTGTCCACGTACATGTGGTCCAGCGCGATGTCCGGGTAGTCCTTGTGGACCTCGGTGACCACGTCCTTCCACAACTGGAAGGTCTCCAGCACGTTGGCCTTGTCCACGCTGGTCACGCGCTTGCTGCGCTGGCGGGCCGC
>JBEANV010000221.1:0-2608 GCA_041165285.1 Pseudomonadota bacterium
CCTCGGCGGCGGCTTCGGGCATTTCTACGCCTACGCGCCGTTCAAGATCGAATACGCGATCGACCGCTACGCGATGGAGGTCAAGCGCCAGCTCGACGTGCTCGACCGGCAACTGGCCGAGCAGCCCTACATCGCGGGCGAGGACTACACGATCGCGGACATGGCGATCTGGCCGTGGTACGGCGCACTGGTCAAGGGGCTGGTCTACGGCGCGGGCGAGTTCCTGCAGGTGCAGGACTACAAGAACATCCAGCGGTGGACCGATCAGGTAGCGGCTCGGCCGGCCGTGCAGCGTGGGCGCAAGGTCAACCGCGTCCAAGGCGAGCCGTCGAGCCAGTTGCACGAGCGGCACGAGGCCAGCGACTTCGAGACGAAGACGCAGGACAAGCTGGGCGGCGCCTGAACCTGCGTCCGGCTACGTCAGACCAGCGGCACGGTCATTCGCGCAATCACAGGTGCGGTATCGGGCCGCACCCCACGCCACCACAGGAACGCCTCTGCCGCCTGCTCCACCAGCATTCCGACGCCATCGGCCAGCCGGGGCACACCCGCGTTCTGCGCCAGCCGCAGGAACGGCGTCAGCCCCTTGCCGTAGACCAGCTCGTAGGCCAGCACCGTCCCGGTGAACACCGACGCGGGCACGGCGGGCAGTTCCGCCTTGAGGCTGGCGGAGGTGGCGTTGAGCACCACGTCGAACCGCTCGCCGGCCAGATCGCCCAAGCCGCAGCCGGTGATGCGCCCGCGTCCGCTGAACGCGGCGGCCAGCGCAGTGGCCTTCTCCGCCGTGCGGTTGGCGATCACCAGTTCGGCTGGCTGCTCGGCGAGAAACGGCAGCAGCGCGCCCCGCACCGCCCCACCCGCCCCCAGCAGCAGCACCCGCTTGCCCGCCAGCGCCACGCCGAGGTTGCGCTGGATGTCGTTGACGAGGCCCACGCCGTCGAAGTTGTCGGCGAGGATGCGGTCCCCATCGAACTTCAGCGCGTTGGTGGCGCCGGCCAGTTCGGCGCGTTCCAGTCGGTCGGTGGCGAGGGCGAAGGCTTGCAGCTTGAACGGCGCGGTGACGTTCATGCCGCGCCCCCCGGCATCGCGGAAGGCGTACACGGCGCCCGCGAAGCCGTCGAGCGGGCCTTCGAGGGCGGTGTACGCGATGTCCTGCGCGGTCTGCTGGGCGAAGGCGCCGTGGATCAGCGGCGACTTGCTGTGGGAGATGGGGTTGCCGATGACGGCGTAGCGGTCGGTCAGGTCGGTCATGTCGGTCCTTGTCAGGGCTTATTTCGAGAAGAGCACGCCGTCCGCCTGCATCGCCGCGATCTCGTCGGCGCTGAAGCCCAGATCGGCGGCCACGTCAGCGTTGTGCTGGCCCAGGTCGGGCGCAACCTGGTGGACCGTGGTGTCACAGCCGGAGAAGCGGAACGGCAGGTTCGGCAGCCGCAGCGTGCCGTAGCGCGGGTGTTCCTGCTCCATGACCATGCCACGGGCCTGGATCTGCGGGTCGTTAATGACCTCGTCGATGCGCTGCACCTTGGCGGCAGGCACGTCGATTGCGTCCATCAGCGCCAGCACCTCGGCGACCGTGCGCGCCGCGACCCACGGCTTGACGACGGCCAGGATCTCCTCGCGGGCGGCGTTGCGACCGCCGGAGGTGTGAAAGCGCGTGTCGCTGCCGAAGCCGACCGGGCCGCCATGCTGCTCGATCAGCTTGGCGAAACGTTTCCAGGCGTCGTCCACCTGCGCGGCCAGCACGAGGTCGCCGTCCGCGGCGCGGAAGACGCCGTACAGCGTCGAGGTCGGCATGTCATGGCCGGTCTGCTGCGGCAGCACCTCGCCACCCGACAGCGTGTAGCACTGCACCGCGTATTCGTGCATCGACACCAGGCAGTCGTAGAGCGCCATGTCGATGTGCTGGCCCTTGCCGGAGGTGACGCGGCCGAGCAGCGCGGCGTTGATCGCGGCCACGGCGTGGATGCCGGTGTACATGTCGCCCAGCGAGATGCGCAGCAGCGGCGGCGCTTCGCCCGGCATCCCGACCATCTGCATGATCCCGCTCTTGGCCTCGGCGATCAGGCCGAAGCCGGCGCGGTGCGAATCCGGGCCGGTGTGGCCGTAGGCGGAAATGGAGCAGTAGACGAGCTGGGGATTGCGCGCCGCGAGTTCCGCGTAGCCGAGGCCGAGCTTGTCGAGCGCGCCGGGGCGGTAGTTCTCGATGAACACGTCGGCCGAGTCGCACAGCTTCTGCATGAAGTCCTTGCCACGCGGGTCGCGCATGTTGACGCTCACGCCCTGCTTGCCCATGTTGAGCTGCAGGAAGTAGCCGCTCTGCTGGTCGTCGAGGACGTGCGCGTGCTGGCGTCCCGCGTCGCCGGAGCCAGGGCGCTCGACCTTGATCACCTCGGCGCCGAGCGCGGCGAGGCAGCGGCCGACGTAGGGACCGGCGAGGAAGTGCGAGTAGTCGATGACGCGCAGGCCGGCGAGCGGCAGCGGCTGGGCAGACGGGTGGCTGGATTGGCTCATGCGGATTTCCTCGGGACCATGACGCGGTGCTCGCCGCGCTGCACGACTTCGTCGCGCTGGTTGATCAGCTCGGACGGCAGCACCAGGATGCCCCAGC
>JBEANV010000222.1:0-3035 GCA_041165285.1 Pseudomonadota bacterium
TTTGCTGCACGGCCACGCGGATCGAGGCGTCGATGTCCGACACTGCGTTTTCATCGCGCGAACGGGACATGGACAGGATCAGGGCGTCGAGCTGGTCGCGCTGCAAGGCCACTTCGGAGACCCGCGCGTCCATCAAGGCCACCTTGGCCGCGGCGTCGCGGGCAACATCTTCGGCCTGCTTGGCCAGTACCCGTGCCTCGGACGCCTGCTCACTGCTGCCTTGCTGGCGCTTGACGAGTTCCATCTCCAGGGCGTGGACCCGCTGTTGCGTCTCCCAGCCTATCCAGAGGCCGCCGCCAGCCACCAGCGCCATCACCAGACCGACGGGCATGGCCCAGGACGGCAAGGTGTGCGCCGGCATGGCGGCCTGCACGACCATCGGCACGGCCGGGGCTGGGGCAGCCACCGGAAGAGGCACGGCAACCGGGGCGTCCGGCGGCGGTGCGGGCGGTTCGGCGCTGACGGGAGCACCTGCGGGAGGAAGTGTTTGATCGTTCACGGGCAGTGCGGGGCCGAAGTATTCATCCCGCTGCGACGATTGTATCGACGGGGCATGACAGCCGTGCAACGCATCACAACTGCGGACACATTCAGCGCCAGCACGCAGCGGCCTGCACGACGGCCACGGGATCCGGTGTCACCGGCACGACCTGGTGGAAGCCGCCGCGCCGCGCCGTCGCGGCGATGCGCGGATGCGTGGCCAGCACCGGCACCGCCAGCACGGCGGCACGCAGCGCCGGGTCCGCCGCCGGCGCATCCGGCGCCAGCAGGTGCGCGATGCACTGGGAGCTGCTGAACAGCCAGACGTGCTGCGCCGGCTGTGCCGCCACCGCCGCCAGCGCCTCGCCCAGCGCGCCCGGCCACAGGGGCGGCCCGCGCCGATAGGCCGCCAGGCACGCCACCGACGCGCCAGCCCGGCCGAGGGTGTCGGCCAGCCAGTCGCGCCCGTCCTCGCCCCGCACGACCAGCACCGATTGCCCGGTCCAGTCGCGCTGCGCCAGCGCGTGGGTCCAGAGCGACTCGGCATCGAAGGTCGCCGCGTCACTGGGTGGCGACACGATGCAGGCCGCGTCCACCCCCTGCGCCCGGAGCGCTGCCACCGTGCCCGGTCCGGTGGCACCGGCCCATGTCTTGTCTGGCCAACGCAGGCCCGCAGGCCGGGCTGCAAAAAACGCCAGCACCGCATTCGGGCTGACGAACATCACCAGGCGATGCCGGGACAGCACCATCCAGGTGCGCGCCACGCCTTCGTCGAACGCGGCGGCCCGTTCGATGCGCATCAGCGGCAAGGCGCGTGCGGCCTGACCCAGCGTCTCCAGCCGCGCGACCCACTCGTCGGCCTGCGGCTGCGGCCGGGTCACCACCACGGTGAGGGTCATGCCGCCGCCAGCGCCTCGGCAGCCGCCAGATAGCGCAGACCACCAACGTCGCGCAGCAGATGCGCCACCGACAGGCCCAGGGCTTCGGCGCCCGCGACGTCGGTCACGGCCGCATCGACTTGCGCCATCAGCAGCGGCTGCGCCGCGTCGGTCGGGTGGCCGAGGCGGGCCTCCAGCACCATCGTCGCGCCACGCCAGGTCACGTGCGCGGCCAGCGGCATGCTGCAACTGCCCCCCAGCGCGCGCGACACCGCCCGCTCGGCATGGACCGCCAGCCAGGTCGGCGTGTCGATCAACGTCGCCAGCGCCTCGCGCAGCGCCACGTTGTCCGTGCGCACCTCGATGCCGAGCGCACCCTGCCCCGCCGCCGGCAGCATCACCGCCGGATCGATCACCGCCCGGATGCGCGACGCCAGCCCGAGCCGCTTCAGCCCCGCAGCCGCCAGCACGATGCCGTCGTACTGGCCCTCGTCGAGCTTGCGCAGCCGCGTGTCCAGATTGCCCCGCAGCGGCTGCACGTCCAGATCCGGCCGCACCGCCTTGAGCTGCACCACGCGGCGCAGGCTAGATGTACCGACCTTCGCGCCCGGCGGCAGCGCCTGCACCGACTCGAAGCGGTTCGATACCCACGCATCGCGCGGGTCTTCGCGCTCCAGCACGGTGCACAGCGTGAAGCCTGCGGGCAGCTCCATCGGCACATCCTTGAGCGAATGCACCGCCAGATGGGCACGGCCCTCTTCGAGCGCGACTTCGAGTTCCTTGACGAACAGGCCCTTGCCGCCCACCTTGGACAGCGCGCGGTCGAGGATCTGGTCGCCGCGGGTCGTCATGCCCAGCAGATCGACTGTCCAGCCAAAACGCGCGTGCAGCAGCGCCTGGACATGTTCGGCCTGCCACAGGGCCAGGCGGCTTTCACGGGTGGCAATGGTGCAGGAAGGCGACAGTGTGTTCATCCCGACATTCTCCCGCATCACCGCCGACCACCGCCGACCCGAGGCTGGCCTCGAACTTGCTCATTTCGTCATACGATGCGAAACATGCGATGCTAAGATTTGTCGCGTAACCAGATTACCAATTCAACGACTTCGAGGTTTCAATGCCCCGCGCCGCCCGCTCCCGCTCGCCCGGCCCCGTTGCCGCTCCAGATACCGTGGTCGAGGCCAGCACCCCGGCCGATGCGGCCGAGAAGAACCGCCCGCTCGTCGAGGACATCCGCCTGCTCGGGCGGATCCTCGGCGACGTGATCCGCGAACAGGAAGGCAAGGCCGCCTACGAGCTGGTCGAGAAGATCCGCCAGCTCTCCGTCGCCTACCGCCTGAAGCAGGACGCGACCGCCGGCAAGGCGCTCGACCGGCTGCTGAAAAACCTCTCGGTGGACCAGACCGTCAGCGTCATCCGCGCCTTCAGCTACTTCTCGCACCTGGCCAACATCGCCGAGGACCGCCACCATGTGCGCCGACGTGACGTGCACGAACGCCAGGGCCACCTCCAGGAAGGCTCGCTGGCGATGACCTTCGAGCGGCTGGCCGACGCCGACATCCGCGCCGACGACATCGCCCGCACGCTGGACCACGCGCACATCTCGCCCGTGCTGACCGCGCACCCGACCGAGGTGCAGCGCAAGTCCATCCTCGACGCCGAACGCGCCGTGGCCGA
>JBEANV010000223.1:0-3912 GCA_041165285.1 Pseudomonadota bacterium
AAGGTCAACCACGGCGGCAAGGTGAAAGACCCGATCCGCGCCGACGGCAAGCACGTCATCGTCATCGGCGGCGGCGACACCGGCAGCGACTGCGTGGGCACCAGCAACCGCCACGGCGCCGTGAGCGTCACGCAGTTCGAGGTGATGCCGCAGCCGCCCGAGCAGGAAAACAAGCCGCTGGTCTGGCCGTACTGGCCGATGAAGCTGCGCACCTCGTCGAGCCACGAGGAAGGCTGCGTGCGCGAGTTCGCGATCTCGACCAAGGAATTCATCGGCAAGGACGGCAAGGTCGTCGGGCTGAAGACCGTCCACATCGAGTTCAAGGACGGCAAGATGGTCGAGATTCCTGGTACCGAGAAGGAATACAAGGCTGATCTGGTGCTGCTGGCGATGGGCTTCGTGAACCCGGTGGCGACGGTGCTGGACGCGTTTGGCGTGAGCAAGGACGCGCGTGGGAATGCCAAGGCGACGACCGACGATGCGACCGGCTACAAGACCAATGTGGCCAAGGTGTTCGCGGCCGGGGACATGCGGCGCGGGCAGTCGCTGGTCGTGTGGGCGATCCGCGAAGGGCGGCAGGCGGCGCGGGAAGTGGATCAGTTCTTGATGGGGGCGACGACGCTGCCGCGTTGATCGATTGCGCTGCCGCTTGGTGCCGTAGCAAAAGGAAGCCGCCTTCGGGCGGCTTCCTTGCTTGTTGCGGCCCGACCCAGTCGGTCAGGCGGGATAACACGCCCCCAGCACCCGAAACCCCGCTGCCCCCGTCACCGCAGGCTCATTCGCCGCCCGCCGATGTACATGCATGTGGGCCAGCCATGCGAAGGCCGCTGCTTCGACCTGCAGCGCCGGCAGGCCCTGGGTGTCGGTGGATTGGATCACCAGACCCGGCAGACGGGCCTTCAGGCGCCCGATCAGCGCGTCGTTGAAGGCACCCCCGCCACAGACCAGCAGATCGGCTGCATCGGCCGCGTGGCGGCGCACATCGTCGGCAATGGTGGCCGCCGTGAACTCGCACAGCGTGGCCTGCACATCGGCGGGAATCGGCTTGGCCACGGCAGCCAGGGCGTCCAGCCGCTCCTGAAGCCACGCGGGGTGGAACAGGTCGCGCCCGGTGCTCTTGGGCGGCTGCAGGGCGAAATAAGGCTGCGTGAGCAGGTCTGCGAGCAATGCGGGCAACACCGTGCCGCTGGCGGCCCAGGCGCCGCGGTCGTCGTAGCCGTGGCCTTGGTGGTGGTGGATCCAGTGGTCCATCAGCGCGTTGCCGGGGCCGCAGTCGAAACCCCGCGCCGGCTCGCCGGGCCGCAGGATCGTCAGGTTGCTGATGCCGCCGATGTTGACCACGGCGCGTGTGGCGTCGGATCGGCCGAAAACGTGCTGGTGGAAACACGGCACCAGCGGTGCGCCCTGGCCGCCAGCGGCCACATCGCGGCTGCGCAGGTCGGCGATGACGTCGATGCTGGTGCGCTCGGCGAGCAGGGCGGTGTTGCCGAGCTGGAGCGTGTAGCCTGTGCCATCGTGCAGACCAGGCTGGTGGCGCACTGTCTGGCCGTGGGCACCGATGGCGCGCACGGCGTGCGCGGGGGTGCCGGCGCGGGTGAGCAGGGTGTGGACGACCTCGGCGTAGCGTTCGGCGATGGCGTTGCCGGCCAGGGCGGCGCGGTGCAACTCGTCCGGGCCGCTGGCCTGCAGCGCCATCAGTGACTGGCGCAGGGCATCGGGGAAGGCTTGGTGGGCATGCGCCAGCACGCCGAGCCAGCGCCCATCGGCACCGATGCGGCACAGCACACCATCGACGCCGTCCAGCGACGTGCCCGACATCAGGCCGATGAAGAGCGCGTCCGAACCGGCGTCGCTCATTCCACGCGGGCCAGCTTTCCGACCGGGCGCATGGAGTCGATCAGCTGCGCATGCAGTTGCTTGGACTGCACCTCGAAGCGCGCACGGGCGGCCGGCGACAGCTCCGAGGCTTCGGACGCGCGGGCGATCTGGGTCGGATCGACCTGGGCACCCTTGACCTTGAACTCGAAGTGCAGGTGCGGGCCGGTGGCCCAGCCGGTGGCACCGACGGCGCCAATGACGGCGCCTTGCGGGACGGTGGCACCCTTGTTCACATCGATGCGGCTCAGGTGGGCATAGACGGTTTCGCGGCCACTGCTGTGCGTGACGATGACGACGTTGCCGTAGCCATTCTGTACGCCAGAGAAGCTCACCACACCGTTGCCGACGGTATGCACGGGCGTGCCCATGGGCGCGCCGAGGTCGATGCCGAGGTGGGCGCGCCAGGTCTGCAGGATCGGGTGGAAGCGCATCGCGAACCCCGAGGTCACGCGGGAGAAGGCCAGCGGGGATGCCATGAAGGCCTTCTGCTTGCCTTGGCCCTTGAGGCTGAAGTACTCGCCCTTCTTGCCAGGCTCCTGGAACCAGACGGCTTCGTGGGTTTCCTTGCCATGGATGAACCTGCCGGCCAGCACACGCCCTGCCGCCCCGGTCCACGTGACGGGCTCGCCGTCCGCGGTCATGGTCTCGTAGACGACTGCGAAGCTGTCACCGGGGCGGATGTCCTTGCGGAAGTCGACGTCGTTCTCGAACATGTCCGCCATCTGGCCCGTGATGTGGTCAGGCATGCGGGCTTCGTCGGTCGCCGCGAACAGGGTGGTGGTGACGGTGGCCGCACCGCTGCGGGTCTCGATCTTCATGGGCACCTGCTCGCTGAGGGCGGTCAGGCCCTGCTCGGTGCGGCGCACCGTGATGCGGGTGAAGTGGGTGCCCTGCCGGTCCTTGTCGGCGGCTGGACTGCGCACCACCAGCTCCTGCAGCTCGCCACCGCCGGGCGTGGACTCGGTGATGGCACGCAGCATCTTGCCGGGCCGACCCGAAAGGATGGTGCGGGCGACGGGATTCTTGCGTAGAAAGGTGGCAGCTTCCGGGTCCGCCACGCCCAGCCGGCGCAGCAGCGTGTCGGCCGTGTCGGTGGAACGGGTCAGGTCGCTGCGGTGCAGCAGCATCTCGTATTCGGCCAGCGCCTCGGCCTGTTCGGCGAGGCCTTCCGGCGAGACGGATTCGGTGATCAGCTGGATGTTCTTGGGGGTCGAGTCGACCATGCTCAGTGGCGCGACACCGAAGGCCGTGACGCCGCTGAAAGTCAGCACGGCGGTCACGATGGCGCTGAACGTCTTGGGATGGCGACGAACGGTGAGATCTGCGTGCGCCAGATGCAGGCGCGCTTTTTCGCCCAGATTGTTCACGAGTCTGTTCTTTGTTCGTGACAGGCGCGGGACACGCCTGTCCGGATGGATCACTTGGCACCGTCCTCCCCCTGCGTGCGCCGGGCCTGTTCTGCTCTGGAACAGACACCGAACACTCTAGAATCCGGGCCAACTCGAAGTCGGCGCAGTATACCGAGGTGTGCCAAAGTTACGAACTAATAACCCCCCGTTTCGTCATGCTCCCTGATTTAATCGAACTCGAAGAATCCGTGCAATCCGCACTGGATGTCACGCTGCGGGGCTGTGAAGAGCTGTTGCCGCGTGCGGAGTGGGTGCAAAAGCTGATCCGCTCGCACCGCACCGGCCAGCCGTTGCGCATCAAGCTGGGGCTGGACCCCACTGCGCCCGACATCCATCTCGGCCACACGGTGGTGCTCAACAAGTTGCGCCAGTTGCAGGATCTCGGACACACCGTCATCTTCCTGATCGGCGATTTCACCTCGATGATCGGTGATCCTTCTGGCAGAAACACGACCCGCCCGCCCTTGACGGCCGAGCAGATCAAGGCTAATGCGGAGACCTACGACCGCCAGGCCAGCCTGGTGCTCGATCCGGCGCGCACCGAGATTCGTTACAACTCTGAATGGTCTGATCCGCTGGGTGCGCGGGGCATGATCGCGTTGGCTTCGCGCTACACCGTGGCTCG
>JBEANV010000224.1:0-3148 GCA_041165285.1 Pseudomonadota bacterium
CGCGGGCACAGTCGGGAAGGGCGGCAGCCGCCCGTCTGGCGCCGGCGTGGCTGGTACTTGGATCGGGTTTGATTCGGGGTCGACTTGAAGGTATCTAGCGCCATGGTGTGGTCTTTTCTGCCATTTTTTGGCCGCTCCGGTTTTCCTGTTCCTCTCAGGTCGCCCGGAACCGGGGCGGTAAGCGTCTAGGCGTGGCATCTTGAGCTGAGCCACGAGCCGGCTGAGCATCGCGTCTATGGCGAAGATGGTGGACGCGACGTGGGCAGCGGTGATGGTGGTTGTCGCGCGGTGGCAGGGCCTGGTCGGCAGGCTGACCGCGGCGCTCATCTGTGCGGTGACCTGCGCGACACGCCACGCCGGTGCGGTCAGACCGGCTTCAGCCCGCAGGCTGCCACTTGTGCGGCAGCAGCTCCTCGATCTGGCTGTTCAACTGCGTGGGCAGCCGGGTCAACACGTCCTTGAGATACGCCCAAGGCTCGTGCCCATTGAGCTTGGCCGACTGCAGCAGGCTCATCACCACCGCAGCCCGCTCGCCCGCAAGCTGGCTGCCGATGAAGAGCCAATTGCGCCTGCCCAGGGCCCAGGGCCTGATCCGATTCTCGACATGGTTGTTATCGATCGGCACATCACCGTCCAGCAGGTATCGCCCCAGCCCCGACCAGTGGTTCAAGCTGTAGTCGATGGCCTTGGCGATGGCGCTGCCGTCGGGCACGCGGGTGCGCTCCAGTCGCAGCCACACATGCAGCTCGTCCCACAGCGGCTGCGACCGCTCTTGGCGCATCTGCAGCCGCTGCTCGGCGCTCAACGCCTTGGCGTCGGCCTCGATCCTGTACAGCCACGCAATGCGCTGGACGGCTTGGCCGGCCACCACACCGGCGTTGGCCTTGAGGAGTTCGTCGAACTTCCTCCTCGCGTGGGCCAGGCAATACGCGGTGCTGCGCCCGTCCAGCGACAGCGCGGCGTCGTAGCCGCTGTACGCATCGACCACCAGCGTTCCTGCCCACCCCTTCAGGAACGTGCACGGGTACTGGCCGCTGCGCCCAGCGCAGAAGTCGAACACCACGCCCGGCTCGACTGCGAAGGCCCCCCGAGCGTAGGCCCACATGTAGGCTCGTCTGGTCTTGCCCCCACCGGGGTCAAGCAGACCGATCGGTGTCTCGTCGGCGTGGACGACGCGCGAGCCCAGGACGAACGCCCGGTGCGCGTCGTACAGCGGCATCAACTGCGCCCCCGTCTGCCCGCCCCATGCAGCCAAGGTCGAGCGCGGCGTGTGCACACCCGATCGGGCGTTGATCTGCTCCTGCCGGTAATAGGGGATGTGGTCGACGAAGCGGCTGACGGCCGTGTGGGCCTGCAGGCCGGGTGTTGGCAGCGCGTTGTCGAAGACCTGCGGCGCGGCCGGCTCCTGCACGAGCAACTGGCAGCACTTGCAGGTCCACTTGCCACGGATTTGCCGCTGCACGAAGAACTGCGCCGGCACGATGTCCAGCCGCTCGCTGACGTCCTCTCCCACGCGCACCATCGGCTGGCCGCACTCGGGCGTCGGGCAGCGGGTGTCTTCGGGCTCGATGCGCTGGTCCACACGGGGCAGGTACGGCGGCAGTGGTTCGCGTTTGGGCTGGCGGCGTGGCTGCTTGTCTGGTGCGGCGCTGTCCTTGGTTGCAGCCTGCAGCGCAGCGAGCCGGGCCTCCAGGTCGGCCTGGTCGGCGGCACAGGTCTCGTCGAACAGCGCGCGCTGCTCGGCGTTCATGGCTTCGGTCTTGGCACCGAACTTCCAGGCCTTGAAGCGGGCCAGCTGGAACGTGATGCTCTCGATCTTGGCGTCGCGCCACTTGATGGCCTGGGCCTGCGAGTCGATGCGCTTGCTCTGTTCGCCGATGTGAGCCAACATTTTCTCGGCCACGGCGGCCAAGTCTTCGGGGCTCAGACCGCGCAGGTCCTGGGCTTTGAAATGCTGCACATCAAGCATATGCAGAGTGTGCCCAGCGTGCATCGATGCGGCCATTCGGAGATGCGCCAATTGCACCGCGCGGACCGTGCCATGTCGAATGCAGCCAAGGTCAGCACGCACAGGATTACATGCGCGTGATCACCTGCATTTGCGTCAATCGCTGCCATGGCAGACCCAGCACCAGAGCGTCGAACTGCTGCTGCGTCAAGGTCATCGCAGCTGCTGCGGCGCCCACCTCGCGCGGCCATGCGAAGCGCCCGGCGTTCAGTCGTCGCGCCGCGCACCACACGCCGAAACCGTCGTGTACGAGCAGCTTGATGCGGGTGGCGCGCGCGTTGGCGAACAGGTAGCCGTGGTGTGCCTGGGCCTGGCCGAACACTTGCACGACGCTGGCCAGCAGTCGCTCGGTGCCGGCGCGCATGTCCATGGGCGCAACCGCAAGCCACAGCGCGTCGATGCGAATCACCGCCGTGACTCGATCAACAGCGCGCGCATCCAGGCGGCACACTCGCCAGCCGCCGCGATCGGCCAAGTGATCTTCATGGCGACCGCGCCGCGCCGCAGCTCGATGTGGATGTCCGCGGGCGGCGGCGCTGTCTGCGCCATGGACACCGGCAAGAACTGCGGCACGCTTGCGACCGCCTTGGCGGGCAAGGTCGGCGGGATTGGCGGCAACAGCGCAGCGCCTTCGCGCTCGCGTGCGAGCTTGCGCCAACCGTGCACGATGTTCGCGTTCACGCCATGCGACATCGCCACCTTGGCCACAGATGCCCCAGGCGCCGCGCACTGCTCCAGCACCAGCGCCTTCAGCTCCGCACTGTGCCGCCGCCGCAAGACGACTCTCTCCGCTGCCATCGTGACCACCTATCTGCTTGATGGACACGATCATTGACGTCACGCTTCAACCATGCAAGATGCCGCGGCTAGACGCTTACTAACCACTCGCTCAAGCTGAGCGCCAACGGCATGTCACGCTGGCCATCAAGCGCAGGGGCTTCGCCCCATTTTGCGCTTGCTGTCCAGCGCGCCACGTCGTTGCCGCCAGCTTAGCTCGAACGTTAGGCCTCGCAATTCGACCTTGGTGGGTCGCGAGCAGAGTCAGCGCCTATCGGCGTGGGCTGAACAGCCACGAGGCGGCAGAGCCGCAAAGCGAATCCCGGGCACCGTGGTTCGTAAGCGTTCGGCGAACCCATCTTG
>JBEANV010000225.1:0-4836 GCA_041165285.1 Pseudomonadota bacterium
CATTGAAGTGCATCTGGTTCTTGTTGGCACCCATCATGGCGATCTGAACCGCATCAAGCGCCGAACTCTTGCCGCTGCCGTTGCGGCCGAACAGACCGGTGATTTCATCCAGGCGGAATTCCTGTTGCTCATACAGCAGGAACTGCACCAGTTTGACGCTTTCAAGCCGCTTCATTGTTCATCTCCCTGATGGTCTTCGATCGCCACAGGCTCGCCGGCGGCACCGTCCAATTGCGCCTCATCCTTGGCTGCCCCCCATTGCGCCAGCCGAATCAGGGCCGTCTCGCCCAGCACATCGACGATGGCCGGGCGGATGGCCACGCCGCCGGCCGACTGCTCCTGCAGGGGCGTCAAGTGGCCACTGTCATCGTCTTCCAGGCGCCGGGCGATGCCCCAGCGCTTGGCGGACCGCAACAAGGTGTCGAGCTCGCCGCGGGTGGGCAGGTCGCGCCCGGTCATCAGGTGGAACTTCTCTTGCAACTCGATGTAGTCGCACAACACCTCGCCGTCTTCGGTGAGGCCGCCGGCGCGCACGCCTTCGTCGTACAGGCCGCGCAGCACCAGGGCAAACAGTGTCTGGGCCACGGTGGCGGTACCGGCCTTGGCGTGCCGCGGCAGGGCCGTGACATAGCGCAGCTGCCGGTTGATCGACAGGGACACACCCAGCGATGCCAGCACCTTGGCGAACTCGCGCTCGTAGAGGTCCAGGATTCCATAGGTCACCCGGCTGCTGCGGTCGGAGTGGTAAATCACCTGCTCGGCCACCAGCCGGTAGGCGGCGGTCTCGAAGTCTTCGACGGTATAGACACCATCCAGCCTGCTGGCCAGATCCTCCCAATCGCGGGGGTTGCTCATTTGGTCTCCCTGTTTTTTGTCTGGCGTTTGCGCCAGCGCAGTGTGAATGGCTTGCCGCTCAAATACGGGTGCTCGGAGGCTTCGTCGCTGGTGTAGCGCAGCTCCATGCCCGGGGCCGATGCCCGGCCTTCCATTTCCAGCCTGGGGATCCGGGAGTTGGTGGCCATGGCCACGCTGGTCAGGGCCTGGAAGGCGCGCAAGTCCTCAATGGATCCGCAAGGCAGGGCCTCGCTTCCGGCGGCGGCCGTGTCCTGCAGCACTTTCTCGGCATAGGCGCGCAGCTTCATGGGCGTGATGGACCGGCGCTCCTGAGCGCGGCGCACCAGGTTGCCAATCGCGCGCGTGCGGTCGGAGATGATCACTTGGCGCAAAGGCGTGGGTGCCAGCCGCGGCACCTCCTTGCGTGGCTGGGCCAGACGGGCGCCGCCCATTAGGACATCCGGTGGGAATACGGGGGCGACATTGATGTCGGGATGGGCAATCAGCCGGTCCATGGTCTGGCGCAGCAGGTTGTCGATGGGGCGAATCGCCCGAAGCTTGTATTCCAGAAAGGCCAGCGCACGGCGGTTGGCAACGCGTATCTCTTCGTCCAGACGCTCCAGGTACTCTTCGATCCGGTCCAGCTCGTACAGGCGCTGCAGGTCCCGCTGGAATGCAGCCTGGCCCTTCTTGTCATCCCCACTGGAGAGTCGGTTCACATACCAGTCCAGCAAGCGGCTGCGCTGCTCGGGTTGCGTGTCGATGTCGGTGACGGCATCCAAGATCTGCTGACGCTTGGACAAGGGGTGCTCTCGGGTACGCAGTTCCTGGTAGTCCCCAATGAAGACCTCCTGGACGTAGGAGGTGAAGAAGGACCTCACGTACTGGGCGGTGGTGGGCTCGGCACCGATGGCGGCCATCAGGTCGCGCACATTGGTGCTGGTGTTGCGGATGTAGACCAACAGGTTGCGGCACTGCTCGGCCGCCTCCCTCAGCAGGTCGCCGCTGGCTTCGCCCTTGTGCACTTGAGCCACGGCAGCGTCGATCGCGCGGATCTTGCCGGACACGAATACCGGGCCCGTCTCTGCGAAGTTGATCAACTGGGTCAGCAGCTGGCCCACGGCCGGCGCCATGTTGACGGTCTTCTCAATGCCGTACCTCTCCAAGCGGAACCATCCCGTATCGACCAGGCGATTGAAGATGCCAATGGCCCGGATGTTCAGCGGCGTGTCGGGCTGATCGCCAGACTCGGGCTGCCATTCGTCGGCGTACTTGAGGTGGTCCTCGATTTCCTGGATGACATCGCGCTGCAGGAAGCCGTAGCTGGGCGGCAGTGGCGCGTCGGGGCCGAAACGCCGGCGGTGCAGGTGACACAACAGCGCCCAGTAGCCGTGGCGGTTTTGCGAGGCCAGAGGCCCAAACAGACGCTCCGGGATGCGCTGGAACAGCGCCATGGAGGCAGGGGTTACGCTGGGAACAGCCATTTGCGCACCTCCTCGACGTTCTCCACCGCCAGTTGGTACTCCGGCGGCAATTCCTTGGCCACGTCCAGGGCCAGTCGCAGTTCCTGGACCAGGTAGGGCAGCAAGGCGCCGCGGCAGCTGTGCACGCGCGCCGCAGTCCCTTCGAAATACTCACTACGCACCAGGTCCTGCTGGCCGGGGGTCAGTTTGGGATGCGCTTGGATGCGGACTTTGACCACCGCATTCCATTTGGTGTCTTCTGCGACCGTGGATTCGGCCTGCTGGTCCAGCATGGAGAGCTTCGCAATGCGCCCCAGCACAAAGTCCCGGAAGTCACCGGTCTCCAAGCAGTAGCCACGCATGTGCCAACGCCGGCCGGCCTGCACCAGGCTGTGCGGCTCCACGGTGCGCGGGTGTGGCTCGGGCGTGCGCATGGAGCGGTATTCCAGCTTCAGACGTGTGCCCTGTTCAATGGTCAAGCGGATGCGGGAGAAGGTATTGGGGTTGACCTGGGAGAAGCCCCACGGGGCGACGGTGACCGGCCCGGCACCTGGGGCAAGGTCAGCGTGGATGTCCGCTTCCGCGAGGTAGGCCGCCAGGGTGAGGTCCGAGGTGCCGGCCTTGAGCTCGGTCAGGGTCTTCTTGTAGGCGGTGGGGGTGACAAAGTAGGACTTGCTTTTACTGTCCCACTCAAACCAGTCAGGGGTTTCTTCTCGAACTTCTCGAAGAAGCTGACTCACTCGAATGCCGCTCAGTCCGAGGACGTCCATGAGTCGACCTCGGCTCAGCCGCCCTTCCCATAGAGCCATGCGACGCATGACCTTGTAGCGGTTTTTCTCGAAAAGATTGGCTAGGCTCATCAGGTCGGTTTTATGGTGTATAAAAATATATCATATAAAAATATATACCATCCAAAGATGGTGTGCTACCGGAAGGGCTTCCGCCATTCGCTCCGGGTAGAAGGGATTCTTTTCGACATGTGGCGATGCTTGACTACGTTGAGTGGATGTCGAGGGTTTGCTGCAGCCGTCAACCCTGTCATCCTGGAAAGGCAGATGAGCGATGCGATTGATGCCCCTCTCTGTCAGGTCACCGGGGGCAAGCAGCCTGACGTCAACTTCGCAGCGGTTGCTGTCGGTCGCTTGCGTCCACTGAACTCACGGTGTCAGCCGGGAAGCAGACGCTCGATCATCCACAGCAGTGGCGCATCGCAGGCCGATACCAAACTGCCGTAGATGTCTCCCGGAAAGCGTGCCCGGTTGGCATTGCGGGTCACAGCTGATCAATGATGGCACCGAGGTGCGCTGCCGACCCTGAGCACGCGACCGTTTAGGGCAATCGGCATGGCAGCCATGCCTATGTAGGCTGAATCGCCTGCACTTCGTGTGCCTCGAACCAACCGCTGGCCAGAATCCTCTTCAGCGCCTCGTCCGGCGCTTCCGACCAGAGCACCAGCGCGAGCGACTCTTTCGCTCGGCTGCAGGTGACATAGAGCAGCCGCAGACTTCTATCGATGGTCGTCTCCTTGCCGTTCTCTACGTGCTTCAGGTCGGTATCGCTTAGAGACTTCGCCCCAAACAGCTTGTCGTAGGAGATCTGGTGAGCGCCAGCCTGTTTGTCGTCCATCACCACCATCACATGATGGAACTCAGACCCCTTCACAATTCTGTGCGTGGCCAGCTCTGATTCGCCGGCGAGGTAGCGGCGATACCGTTCCAGCTCTCGCCACGGAGCCGCGAATAGTGCACACCACCCGCGGCGGATTCGAGCTTCCGTGGTCTCCTTTTCCTTTCGCGGTACCGGAGCTGGCGGAGGAGGAGATTTGTCGGCGAAGGCATCTCCGAGCCGAGAGTCCACGTCAAACAGTCGCGCCGCGAGAATCGGTGAAAGCACCTCGCCCACCGTCGAGTCGGGATTGCTCACGCCCCTAGCGAACTCAGAGATGCCCGCATGCATCTCCTGAGTTCGCGCATCTCGGAGCTGCACATCAACTGGCAGCCCATCGAGGCTTCCATAGCGACGCAGTAGGTCGGTGGCCGCGGACTCGTTTATCGCCCCGTCGGGCCTGACACATCGAGCGAGGCTCGCTAGTTCTTCCAAGAGGAGACGCGCTGCCGACGGTCCTTTGTTCTCGCCGCTTCCGACGGGAGCCGCTGCATTCGGGTCAAGCAGTTCCATGGCTTGGTAGACGTTTAGGAATGAGCCCCGCGTAGCAACCAACTTGTGTTCGAGCGCCAACAACTGGTAGGTGCCATCACGCCAATCTTCGACCTGCGCAGCATCTGCCATCTGTTCTGCACACCAGCTCTCCAGCTTGGTCTTGTCGTCCCCACTGAGCGCTGTGCTCCCAACGAAGATGCGAACCGTACCCCTGTCTTTCTCAGTTCGAGGCTGCTGTACGACTCCGTTAGCCGGCTGCGTGCGCCCTTCCAGCTTGGCTTCCCAGATACGATTTATCAGGTCCACGATGCGACGCTGGCTGCGATGGTTCATCTGCAGCTCCGGCTTCGCCCAACCTTCCGGCACGAGGGTTGGCAGG
>JBEANV010000226.1:0-6974 GCA_041165285.1 Pseudomonadota bacterium
GGCCGCGCCATCGGCAACGGTGCTCCCAATGGCGGGTGCGCACTGCAGGTTGGTGACGGTGCCAACGGAGGCACCTGGCTGGCACAGGGCGCCAGTGGCCGCAGCCAGGCCCGCCGTGTTGCGGCAGGTCAGACCCAGACCAGTGAGCGACTGGCCCGGGCGCACGGCGGCCGGCAGGCCCGAGAACGTCGGCGTCATGTCGGAGGAGTTCACCGAGACGGTGAGCGTCGCGGTGTCGCAGGACGCTGCATCGGGCGCCGGTGCGCACACCTGGTAGACGACGGTGCAGGCGCCGCTGGCGGGCATGTCATAGGTGGCGGTGCCGGTCGGGCCCATGCTGGCAAACGCACAGGTGCCGCCAGTGCGGGTGAAGGTGCTTCCGGCCGGATACTGGTCGTTTTCAGCGACGTTGGTGGTCTGGCCGGTCAGGCCTGCGGGCCGGGAATCGGTGTCATCCAGGGCATCGATCAGCGTGGCCGAGGCCAGCGTCAGGTTGTTGCCGTTGGCGCTGGTGCCGCCGTTGCTGTCATTGACGGCACCGGTCTGGCCACGAAAGACAACCGCCGTGGTCGGCTCATCGCCGCCGCCGCGGACACCGGGTGCCGTGTACGAAAAGGTGCAGACCACCGCGGCACCGGCCGCGAGGTCCGTGCCAGCCGCGGGGGTGCAGACCAGATCACCGACCGTGCCGACCGAAGCCGTTGGCGTGCAGGTGGGCGATGTGGCCGAGGCGCCACCAGCGGCGTTGGTGCAGGTCAGAGTCAAGCCGGTGCTGCGCTGGCCCGGGCCGACCGCGCGCGGCAGGCCCGTGAAGACCGGCGACAGGTCGGCGGCGCTGGCCGTCACGGTGAGCGTCGCGAAGTCGCAGGTCGCCTGCTCCGGCGCCGGGGCGCAGAGCTGGTAGGTGACCGTGCAGCTGCCGCTGGCCGGGACGTCATAGGTCGCCACGCCAAGGCTGCTCACACTGGCGTTGACGCAGGTGCCTCCCGTGCGGGTGAAGGTGCTGCCCGAGGGGTACTGGTCGTTCGTCGCCAGCGGCGAGGTGCGGCCGGTGGTGCCGCCGGGTTGGCCGACGCTGTCGTCCACGGCGTCCACCACGGTGACCGTGGCCTGGACCACGTTGTTGGCGGCGTTGGTGTCGTTGGTGGCACCGGTCGTTCCGGTGAACACCACCGACAGAGCGGGCTCATCCGCCCCGCCCTGCACGCCGGGCGCCGTGTAGGCGAAGGTGCAGGCCAGCGCCGCGCCGGGTGCGACCGCAGTGCCCGTAGCCGGATTGCAGACAATGGCCGCCACGGTGCCGACGCTTGCCGTCGGCGCACAGGTGGCGGCCGTGGCCGAACCGGTCGCCGCCACGTTGGTGCAGCTCAGACCCAGACCGCCGAGCACCTGGCCCGGACGCACCGTGGCCGGCAGGCCGCTGAACACCGCCGCCATGTCGGCGCCGGTGGCGGTGACAGTGAGCGTGGCGGTGTCGCAGGCGGTCGAATTTGGTGCCGGCGCACAAACCTGGTAGGACACCGTGCAGGCGCCGCTGGCGGGCACGTCGTAAGTGGCGACTCCAGCCGCCGACACGCTGGCGTTGGCACACGTGCTGCCTGCACGCGGGGTGTAGACGCTGCCGAGGGGGAGTTGATCGTTGGCGTCGAGCGCAGTGGTCTGGCCGGTCAGGCCGCCGGGGCGAGAGGTCGATTCATCCAGCGCATCGATCACCACGGCCGACGCCGTGACCTGGTTGTTGCCCCCGGTGCTCACACCGCCGTTGAGGTCGTTGGCCGCGCCGGTCGTGCCGGTGAAGGTCACGGCGGTGGTCGGCTCGTCGGTGCCGCCCTGTGTGCCGGGGGCCTGGTAGGAGAAGCTGCAGGTCTGCACCGCGCCGCTGGCGACATCGGCGCCGACCAGCGGCGCGCAGACCACGTTGCTGACCGTACCGACATTGGCCTGCGGCTGGCAGAGCGTGCCCCGTGCAGTCGCGGCACTCGCACCACCGGCCACGTTGGTGCAGTTGAGGGTCAGGCCGGTGTAGAGCTGGCCGGGGTGGACAACGCCGGGCAGCGCGCCAAAGGTCGGCACCATGTCAGCGCCGGGGCCGACGACGATGGTGGCGGTGGCGGTATCGCAGACTGCAGGCGTCAGTGCCGGGTTGGCACAGAGCCGATACGTCACCGCGTAGATGCCGGGCAGCGTCGCGGCAGTGGTGCTGAAGGCGCCGCTGGAGACGTCGAATACCGAACCCGGGGTGGCTGGCGCGAGCACGGTCACCGTCACGCTGCCGAAGGTGGCCGGCGTGGCGCCGTTGGTGCTCCCGCGGGTGTCGTTGGTCAGCGCGGCCAGCGAGGCGGCCGTGCCGTACGGTGTCGTGGTGGACTCGTCAACGGCGTCGAGGAGATCGACCGGCGCGGTGACAGTGTTGTTCGCGGGGGTAACGTCGTTGGTGGCACCGGTAGTGCCAGTGAACGACACCGCGGTTTCCGGGGTGTCGGTACCGCCGGCCGTGCCGGGCGCGGTGTAGCTGAAGGTGCAGGCGATGCTGGCACCCGCCGCCACGGTGCTGCCGGCCGCTGGCAGGCAGCTCACGGCGCTGACGACCCCCGCCGACGCGGTGGGCACACAGCTCGCGGCCAGCGCAGCGGCGCCGCCAGCAGCGTTCGAGCAGGTCAGGGTCAGGCCGGCGTAACTGGCGCCCGGGCTGAGCAATGCGGGCAGGTTGCCAAGCACCGGGCTCATGTCCGCGGTGGTCGGGGCGGTCACGTTCAAGGTGCCGGTGCTCGGGTTGTTGCCGGCGGTCGGCAAGGCGCCGCCGTTGGTGTCATTGAGCGCACCGGTGCCGCCGGTCAGGTTGAGGAGTCCGCCGACTGTCGGCGTGAAGGTGATGCTGCAGGCCCGGCTGCTGCCGCTGCCGAGCAGTCCAGTCAGCATGCCGCAGCCGGCGCTGCGGACGGCGCCGGCGGGCAGCGTGCCCGTGAAATCGCAGGACGGGTTGACCGCCACATCCGGGCCGTTGTTGGTGCAGGTCAGCGCGCAGCTCGTCGGGGCGCCAGCGGCCACCGTGGCGGGTGTACACACGATGGGGGTCGGCACCATGTCCGCATCCGGCACGCCGCCCGCGATACCGTACTGGCGGAAGGGCTCCTGCACCGAACCAGGGCCGACCGGCGAGACTTCCAGACCGAAGGCGAAGTCGATGTTGCCGACCAGGCCGGAATAGACCGCCGTCGCCGCGACATTGGGCGTGGTGTTCAGCAGCGAATAGAAGACGTAGTTGCCCGTGCCACCATAGTTCGAATCGTTGCAGCCGACCGCCGTGCCATTGGCGCAGATCACCGGCGAATAGGCCACCCCGCCCGCCAGCGCAGCGGTGGGCTCCAACTGCGGACCAGTGAGGATGCTGGCACCGGTGGTGATGATCTCGAAGCGTTCACGGTAGCCGCCGGACACCGCGCTCTGCATGCCGTCGGTGTCCAGGCTGGTGAAGTACACCGGCCCTGGCAGCGGGTTGTCGGTGGTGGTGCCTAGGTTGACGAACCGCAGGCGGAACCGCACCTGCGACACCGCGCCCGGAGCCAAGTTCGTGCCGACCTTGCCATCGATGTAGGACGCGCCAGCACCCACCGTACCGACGGCAGCTTCGTAGACGGTCGCGCCATTGGTGGTCGAGATCACCTCCAGCAGGATGTCGCGCGGATTCGCGCCAGACACTGCATTGCTGAAGCGCATGATGCTGCCTACGGACGTGCAGGAGGCGCCGGTGATGCAGGCGGAGGCGGGGTCAGACCAGTTAAATGATGCTGCCTGGGTCGGCGGAGTGAGCAACCCGCCCAACAGGAACAGCGCGACCATGGGCACCTGAAGCGCCGTGGTGGCGAGTCGGTGAAGGCACGCCAGGAAACGGCGGGCACCAGCGGTAGACGAGAACATATCCAGCCTTGATTTTCTTGTTGGGCGAGCGTGCGTGCGGGCCGTGCAGCACGGCGGCCGGTGCGGACACCAATGCCGCTGAAATCCATCCCGGAGACCCACAGGGCGAGCCACCAGACCGCTTTTTCAGCGGATCAAAGGCTAACCGCATGTGGTAACACAGCGCACCTATCTGTTAACTTTAGGGCTGAATTCGCATAGAAAATCACGGTGTCGGCACAACAATTTGAGACGATTTGTGACAACAGATTCGTTTTTATCACTTAAATCTCGGCAGTACGTGCAGGCATTCATCTTTATTCAGCAAAATTGAAAGTTTGCCTGGTACAGGCGCAGTGCATGAGCCTGCCTCGGGGGACACGTAGAATTTCCCCATGCTCGATACCCCGATTCCCCACGACCCGGCTGCGCCCGTGTCGTCTCGCCTGCTGGCGAACCTCAACCCCGAACAGCTCGCCGCGGTGACGCTGCCGCCCGAGCCGGGGCTGATCCTGGCGGGGGCCGGGTCGGGCAAGACCCGCGTGCTGACCACCCGCATCGCGTGGCTGTTGCAGACCGGGCAGGTCTCGCCGGGCGGGCTGCTGGCGGTGACCTTCACGAACAAGGCCGCCAAGGAGATGCTGACCCGCCTCGGCGCGATGCTGCCGTTCAATGTGCGCGGCATGTGGATCGGCACCTTCCATGGCCTGTGCAACCGCTTCCTGCGCGCGCACTGGAAGCAAGCCGGCCTGCCGCAGTCGTTCCAGATCCTCGACAGCGGCGATTCGCTCAGTGCCGTCAAGCGGGTCATCAAGGCGATGAAGCTCGACGAGGAACGCTTTGTTCCGAAGCAAGTGGCGTGGTTCATCGCTGGCGCCAAGGAAGAAGGCAAGCGCCCGAAGGACGTGGACATCCACGACCCACACAGCCAGAAGCTCGCCGAGGTCTACCAGGCGTATGAAGACCAGTGCCAGCGCGAGGGCGTGGTCGATTTTGCCGAGCTGATGCTGCGCAGTTACGAGCTGATGCGCGACGATGCCGCCCTGCGCCAGCACTACCGCCAGCGCTTCCAGCACATCCTCGTCGACGAGTTCCAGGACACCAACCGGCTCCAGTACGCCTGGCTGAAGATGTTCGCCGGCGATCCGGCCAAGGGCGACGTGCCGTGTGCGGTGTTCGCGGTGGGCGATGACGACCAGAGCATCTACGCCTTCCGCGGCGCCCGTGTGGGCAACATGGCCGACTTCGAGCGCGAATTCCGGGTCGCGAAACTCATCAAGCTGGAGCGCAACTACCGCAGTTTCGGCAACATCCTCGACTCGGCCAATGCGCTGATCTCGCGCAACACGGGGCGTCTGGGCAAGAACCTGCGCACCGAGGCCGGGCCGGGCGAGCCGGTGCGGGTCTACGAGGCTCCCAGCGATTTTGCCGAGGCGGCGTGGCTGCTGGAGGAGCTGCAGCAGTTGCACCGCGGTGGCATGGCGCGCTCGGAATGCGCCCTGCTCTACCGCAGCAATGCGCAGTCGCGGGTGCTGGAGTCGGCGCTGTTCAATGCAAGCGTGCCCTACCGGGTCTATGGCGGCTTGCGCTTCTTCGAGCGGGCCGAGGTCAAGCACGCACTGGCCTACCTGCGCCTGATCGAGAACCCGAACGACGACACGAGCTTCCTGCGCGTCGTCAACTTCCCCGCCCGCGGCATCGGCACGCGCTCGGTGGAGCAGCTGCAGGAGGTCGCGCGCAGCAGCGGACGCAGCCTCTACCAAGGGGTCAGCGGCCTGAGCGGCACGGCGGGCGCAAAGGTGGCCGGCTTCAACCGCCTGATCGACGGCCTGCGCGCAAGCACCCAGGGCCACACGCTGCGGGTCATCATCGAACAGGTGCTGGCCACCAGCGGACTGGTGGATTTCTACCGCACGGAGAAGGAAGGCCAGGACCGCATCGAAAACCTGGAGGAACTCGTCAATGCGGCGGAAGCCTTTGTCACCATCGAGGGCTTCGGCAAGGACGCGGTGGCGCTGCCGGTGGACGAGATGGGGCAGACCGCGAACGCGTTGCTGCCGGACGCGGAGACCGGCGAGATCCTGTCACCGCTGGCCGCCTTCCTGACGCACGCCGCGCTCGAAGCCGGCGACAACCAGGCGCAAGCCGGGCAGGACGCCGTGCAGATGATGACCGTCCACGCCGCCAAGGGGCTGGAGTTCGACGCCGTCTTCATCACCGGGCTGGAGGAAGGGCTGTTCCCGCACGAAAACGCGGCGACAGAAGCGGACGGGCTGGAGGAAGAGCGCCGGCTGATGTACGTCGCCATCACCCGGGCGCGCCAGCGGCTCTACATCAGCCACAGCCAGACGCGGATGCTGCATGGGCAGACGCGCTACAACGTGAAGAGCCGCTTCCTGGACGAGCTGCCCGAGGAATCGCTGAAGTGGCTCACGCCGAAGCGGCAAAGCTTCGGATCGGGTTCAGGCAGCGGGTTTGGCAGCAGCTACGGCGGCACACCCAAACCCGCGTGGACCCCCGCCCCGGCGCCGCCACCGTCCTGGGCCGCTCCGGTGCCGGCCGCGATGGTGCGCAGCGCGGCCGACTCCGCCGGTCATGGCCTGCGGGTGAAACAAGCGGTGTTCCACAACAAGTTCGGCGAGGGCGTGGTCCTCGCGCTCGAAGGCAAGGGGCAGGACGCCCGTGCCCAGGTCAGCTTCGGCCGCCACGGCACCAAGTGGCTGGCGCTCAGTGTGGCAAAGCTGACGCCGATCGACTGACGGGCGCTGCCGGTGCGCTGACTGCGCGGGCGCGGTGCTGGACGGGGTCACCACGTCGATCGTCTTCTCGATCACCTTGCCGGTGACCTTCACGCCAGTGGACACCACGGCGCCCGCCACCGAGATGGCCGCGCCAGTGGCAGCCCCCGCCACCGCCACCACCCCACAGCCGCTCAGGCTGGCCACCAGCATCGCACACCCAACAAACCGGAAAACTGCATTCATGGTCAAGTCCCTGGACAAAGCGGCATTGTCAATCGGCTCAGGTGTCACCGATCCGACTTGATGCTGTCATGGTGTTTTCACAATGGGCACCGA
>JBEANV010000227.1:0-3069 GCA_041165285.1 Pseudomonadota bacterium
CGCGCGGCAGCGCGGACGCGCTCAGGCGCGGTGCAGCGCGGCGTCGAGTTCGGCCTCGATGACGCGCATGGCGACTTCCTTGGCCCGCACCTCCAGCGTCTGCACAGAACGCATGCTGGGCAGTGCGATGCGGCACAGCGCCTCGTGGTCGTGGTCCCAGCTGTCGAGGAACCAGATGCCCTCCTCGTGGACCAGCCGCATCGGGGAGACCACCCGATCGCGGTCCCGTCCGCCACGCTCGCCTTCGCTCTCGACGGTCAGGCGCAGGCGCCGGCGCTCCAGCACCGCGCTGGCCAGCCGCTCGAAGTGCAGACCACGCACCGGCCGATGCACCGGCGCCACCACGCGCACGCGCCGGGTCAGCTCGCGGGCCTCGCTCTCGCTGGCGCCGAGCATGCCGTTGAGCTTGTCGAGCAGCGGTTGCAGATGGCGGCCCATGCTGCCGTTGACACCCAGGCCGTCGAGCAGCTGGTGCATCGTCAGCAGCGCGTGGATCTCGCGCTCGTTGAACCACACCCCCGGCGAGTCGGCGCAGAAGCTGCGCCGGCCGTGGCGGTCCACGGTCTCGAAGCGGTACCCGTTGCGTTCGCGGTCGTAGACGATCGCGGCGTCCATGCGGGTGCGCAAGTGGTCCAGATCGCGCTTGAGCGTGGCGCGCGAGACGGTCAGTTCGGTCATCAGATCGACGAAGCTCACGCAGCCGCGACTGCGGATGAGCATCTCGATCTTGCAGAAACGTTCAGTGCGTTCCATGGTTTGTATTCCCCGAAGAGGCGAGCTGCGGGACTCGCCGGAAAACGCCAGATTCATGCGCAGACCCAGAGACTGGCTCATGAATCGAGCCTCATGGTACCGGCGGGCTCCCAAGAATCCAGCGCGCCAGATCCCGTGTTCAGGGGACAAATCGGCGCGCCGGCAGCGTCCTTGCGCACTACGCACTCCCACCGAGCCGGGGGTTGAACGCGCGACTCACCCGGCAGCAATGGCCCTGGATTCAGATCCGGGCAACATGGCCGACAACAGGGCGACCTACACTCGCGCGACGTTCACGGACGATCGACCATGCCACGACAGACCCTGCTCTCCACGCCTGTGTTCCGCCTGCGCGCGGCCCCTGCCCTGATCGCCCTGGCGCTGGCCTGCGGCGTCGGGCCGATGGCTGCCGCCAGCCGTGAAGCCGGTCCACCAGCGCGTGCAGACCTCAGCGGCACGCCCGCAGGGGAAGCGCGCGTGATCGTCAAGTTCCGGTCCGCGCGGCAAGTGAGCGCCCTGTCGGTGCCCGCACCCACGCCGGCATCCACAGGCGACACTGCCCCGCGCCGCGCCCAGGCGCTCGGACAGCGCGTCGGACTGCGGCTCAGCGACGGCGTGGCGGTGTCGGCCGACACCCAGGTGGTCCACGCCCAGGGCCTGAGCAACGCCCGGCTGATGCAGGCCCTGGCGGCGGATCCGCAGGTCGAGTACGTCGTCGAAAACCGCCGCCGCCGCGCACACGCCGCGGTGGTGAATGACCCGCTCTTCACGGGCGGACCCGGTGTCAGTCCCGCCGCCGGACAGTGGTACCTGCACGCCCCCAATGCCGCCGTGGTCGCGTCGGTGAATGCCGAGTCGGCCTGGGCGCTCACGACAGGCCGCGCTGACATCGTCGTCGCCGTGCTGGACAGTGGCGTGCGCTTCAACCACCCCGACCTCGACGGCAAGCTGCTGCCCGGCTACGACTTCATCAGCGAGTCGGTCACCAGCAACGACGGCGACGGCCGCGACGGCAACCCGACCGATCCCGGCGACTGGATCACCGCCGACGAGAACGCCAATTCGAAGACCTTCTCCGGCTGCGGCGTGCAGGACAGTGCCTGGCACGGCACGCAGGTGGCCGGCCTCGTCGGGGCTGCGACCAACAACGCCACAGGCATGGCGGGCATGGGGCGGCATGTGCGTGTGTTGCCAGTCCGGGTGCTGGGCAAGTGCGGCGGCTATGACGCGGACATCGTCGCCGGCATGCGCTGGGCGGGCGGCCTGCATGTGGACGGTGTGCCCGACAACCCGAACCCGGCCCGGGTCATCAACATGAGCCTGGGCGAAGTCGGCTCCTGCGTCGTCGGCGCAGATGCGGCCCGGCCCGGTGTCGCCAAGCTCTATCTGGACGCGATCAACGAACTCCGGCAAGCCGGTGTCGTCATCGTCGCCTCGGCCGGCAACGACAACCTCTCGGTCAACATGCCGGGCAACTGCGCGGGGGTGATTGCCGTCAGCGGGCTCCGCCACGCGGGGGACAAGAGTGTCTTTTCCAGCCTGGGCGCCGAAGTGGCCATCGCGGCACCGGCGGGCAATTGCGTCAATGCGACCGGCGAGTGCCTTTACCCGATCCTGAGCACCACCAACACCGGCAAGACCGGCCCGGCCTGCCCGAGCCACACCACCGGCAACGGCACCTCGGGTCTGGGCACCAGCTTCTCCGCGCCGCTGGTCTCCGGCACGGTCGCGCTGATGCTGTCCGCGCAGCCGACACTGACGCCGGCCCGCGTGCTGGAGTTGCTGCGGTCCACGGTCCGGGCCTTTCCTGCGCGCGCTGCCGGCGCCGCGGCTCCGGCCTGCAGCACCGACACCAGCGTCTCGCAGATCGAATGCCACTGCACCACCGCCACCTGCGGCGCCGGCATGCTGGACGCAGGTGCCGCTGTGCGAGCGGCAGCCGGCACGGCCGTGGTGGCACGCCTGGGTGACGCCAGCACCCGCATCCCGCTGAATGGCAGCGTCACGCTGGACGCTGGCGGCTCCAGCACCGGGGCCGGCCGCCTGGTCACCGGCTACCAATGGCGCATCACGGATGGCAACACGCTGGCGAGCTTCACTGGCAGCAGCAGCGCCAGCAGCTCTGCCGTGCTCGGCGCCCTCGGCAATGGGCTCGTCAACGTGGAACTGACGGTCACGGACAGCAGCGGCGCCACCGGCCGCAGCACCACCGTCCTGCGCGCCGGCGAAGTGCCCGCGGCGGTCTGCGGTCCGGACGCGAATGACGCCATCGCGTCGGAGGGTGGCGGCGCGATGGGCTTCGGCTGGCTGGCTGGC
>JBEANV010000228.1:0-13328 GCA_041165285.1 Pseudomonadota bacterium
TGGAGTCGAATCAAGTCGAGGCTGAGTGCCGTGTGGATCGTGCTGGTGTCCTGTGCCTGGATGGTGCCGCTGGCGATGGCTGGCGACCGGCTGCTGGCGTATCTGAATGACGATCTGGCACGGCTGCATTTCAGATCGACCACCGCAGTGGTGGGGGTGCCGAGCCTGCTCGACATCAACGAGTCGCCCAATATCACGGCCGCGCGGGTATTGCTGCTGGTGTCGGCACTGCTGCTGGGGACTGCCGTGGTGTTCTGGAGCCTGCGCGCCCACCGCAGTCTGCGGGCCGATGCGGACCAGATTGATGGATTGCGCCTGCGCTTGCAGGACCGCGAGCGGGCGCTCGAACAGCAGTTTCAGCATCTGGAGACCCAGATACTGCGCGGACGCGATGCCCTGCTGGATGAATATGGGCGGATCGCCGAAACCACGTCCTCCACCGCGGTGGTGACGGTATTCGACACGCGCTTCGAGCGGCTGGAGAGCCTGCTCTCGCGGCATCTGGGCGAGATGGACCGGCGGCTCGGCACGGTGGAAGGCGCATTGCGCACCAGCGGCGAGCAACTGGCCCACCAGTTCGTCGATCTGCGTGACCGGGTGGTGCAGGTGCAGTCGGTGAACAGCTCCAACTTCGGCGACCTGACTTCGGCCCCGGTGTCGGCCCCGATGCCACTCGCAGCGGTCGTGGGCGACAACGCCCGCCTGCGCGACATCGTCCTCAACCTGACGGACCTGCAACAGGAGTTGCGTCTGGAGCGGCGGCAGCTTCGCAAGCGGCTGCAAAGCCTGCCGGACGCCGGTCACCAGACCGGCGCGTGACCTACTTCCAGCCGTCCTTCAGTCCCGTGATCTTGTTGAACACGGGGCGACCCGGTGCGTGGTCGAGCCGGTCGGCGACGAAGTAGCCAAAGCGCTCGAACTGGAACTTCGCGTCTGGCACGGCCTGGGCCAGCGACGGCTCGACGTAGGCGGTGATCGTGCGGATGCTGGCCGGGTTCAGGCTGGCCTTGAAGTCCTTGCCGCCAGCGTCGGGTTGCGCTTCGGTGAACAGGCGGTCGTAAAGACGCACCTCTGCCGCCACGCCATCCGCCACGCTTACCCAGGTGATGGCCGCCTTGACCTTGACGGCGTCCGCACCGGGTGTGCCGCTTTTGGTGTCGGGCACGAGCACGGCGTGTACCGCGGTGATGCGGCCGTCGGCGTTCTTCTCGCAGCCTGTGCATTCGACGACGTAGCCACCCTTCAGCCGCACCTTGTTGCCCGGGAACAGGCGCTTGTAGCCCTTGGGCGCCACTTCCTCGAAATCTTCGCGTTCGATCCAGACCTCGCGGCCCATCACGAACTGGCGCGCCGCTGGCGCCGGCTGGCCTTCGGGCGGGTGCGGCAGCGCGGGCAGGGAGCAGGGCTCCAGATGCCCCGCGCCCATCACGGCATCCCAGTTGGTCAGCACGAGTTTCACCGGGTCCAGCACGGCCATGCCGCGGTGCGCCTTGTTTTCCAGGTCGTCCCGCAGTGCGATGTCGAGTGTCGCGTAATCGATCCAGCTGTCCGCCTTGGTCACGCCGATGCGCTCGGCGAAGAGCTGCAGCGCCTCGGGTGTGTAGCCGCGGCGGCGCAGGCCGACGATGGTGGGCATGCGCGGGTCGTCCCACCCGCTGACATGGCCTTCGCTGACGAGTTGCGCCAGCTTGCGCTTGCTGGTGATGACGTAGGTGAGGTTGAGCCGCGCGAACTCGTATTGGCGCGGCGCAGGCGCCTGCAGCATGTCTGCTTCGATCAGCCGCTCCAGCAGCCAGTCGTAGAACGGGCGCTGGTCCTCGAATTCGAGCGTGCAGAGGCTGTGGGTGATCCGCTCCAGCGCGTCCTCGATCGGGTGGGCGAAGGTGTACATCGGGTAGATGCACCAGCGGTCGCCCGTGTTGTGGTGCGTGGCCCGGCGGATGCGGTAGATGGCCGGGTCGCGCAGGTTGATGTTCGGGCTGGCCATGCTGATCCTGGCGCGCAGCACCATCGCACCGTCGGCATGGACCCCGTCGCGCATCTCGCGGAAGCGGGCCAGGTTCTCTGCGGGCGTGCGGACGCGGAACGGGCTGTTCTTGCCGGGCGTCACGAAGTCGCCGCGGTGGGCGCGCATCTCTTCGGGCGTCTGCTCATCGACGTAGGCGTGGCCGTGTTCGATCAGCGCCTCGGCAGCGCGGTACATGAAGTCGAAATAGTCGCTCGCGTAATAGAGATGCGACTGCCCGTCGGACTCCCAGCCGAAGCCAAGCCATTGCACTGCGTCGAGGATGGAATCGACGTATTCCTTTTCTTCCTTCTCCGGGTTGGTGTCGTCGAAGCGCATGTGGCAGACGCCGCCGTAGTCGCGGGCCAATCCGAAGTTCAGGCAGATGCTCTTGGCGTGGCCGATGTGCAGGTAGCCGTTCGGCTCTGGCGGGAAGCGGGTGCGGATCTTGGTGCAGGCGCCTTGTTCCAGGTCACGCTCGATGATGGCGCGCAGGAAATTGCTGGTCTTGTGCTCGACGGCGGCGCCATCGGCGGAGGTTTTGTTCGCGTCGCTCATGTCGGAGGCGGGAGTGCTGGTGGGTGAAAGGTCGGCCGCCGAGGCAAGGTGTGCGAGGCGGTTGGGATCAAACGATTGTAGCGATGGGGGTTTCGAGCCTCCGGGTGGGGCCTGATCTGCAAGTCCTGGCACCGATGGCCGCTGTACCCCCCGCAGAGCGTGGATGGCCGGACTTCGGCATCGCCCTAACATGGCGTCACACTTTGACATGACCATGACTGGATTGTGGTGGCGATGTTCTGCGAATCCGAACTACCGATTTCCGATCCGGCCGACGAAGCCGCTCTCTATCCGGCGATGGCGGCCTGGGAGCCGATGCGCCGCTCGCCACGCCGTTTGCGCTCGGGCGTGCGCCTGAAAATGGTGCGCAAGGCAGCCCCTCCGGATTGGAGCTGCACCACGTCCGGGCATGCGCCCACCGTGCCGAATCAGGCTCAACGTGTGAGCCATGATTATCCGACTGGTCAGTCGGATATGCCGGGGATTCGGCGTCTGTCGGTATCGGGTCAGGCGGGGTTTGAACGCGTGGAAACCACAAATCTCGTGGCACAGTCGGCATTTTTAAAGCCACACAATTCAGCACAAGTCGTTACGCAGTGCACAATGCCTCCGAGAGTTCAAATTTTGGGGGTCTCTATGCAACATCCTGACTTCTTCAGCCAACGCACCAATACCAGCGCTGCGCCGCGACCGGGTCTGTCAACGACCGGGTTTGCCAACGCTTGCGCAAATAGCCGCGCAGAGCACTCCGGTTTCCAGCATTCGGCGGCGCCGCTGCTGACGGCGGAGCGCCTCAACGGGTATGGTGCCCGCTGGCTGCAGTCCCTGTCGGTGACGGTGCGTCCGCTCATCACCGCCAAGCGCCATCCCCATATCGTGAACAAGTTCGCGATTCTCTGGGGCGAAGACGAGGCGGTGAATGCTTATTTCGATGAGTTGCTCATCAGCGCCCGTCCTGGCCGCCGCGGCTTCGCGATGGAAGTGCTGGACGAGCTGGTCGAGCTGCAGCGCGCCGTGCAGGAGCAGCGCCGCGCCTGAGTGCGGCGCCTGCCGCGCGTGCGGCCACTCCACACGCATCCTTCCTTCTTCAAGGCGCCATTGGCGCTTTTTCATTTTTTGCAATAAAAGCAAAATGCGCAATTCAGATACCCTTGAACAGGTGCGCATACACCCGGCTGACTGGCAAGGTTTCGCTGCGCTGGCGGAGTATCACGCTGAGCTTGCCCTGTTCGTCGCGCACGGCCCGGGAAATGCACCGGGTCTGCACAAGAATGCTGCGGTGAATCTGCCAGAAGCGCCTTTCGTCAATTTGAGTGATTAACTCCCGCAAGGACATTCGAATCAGATGTTCGCGGTCAGCGGTCAGCACGCGGACGTATTTGTCCGCAGCTTCGAAATAGATGACCTCGTCGACTGGCACCATCTCTACCGCGTGCCCGGTCTGGGCCGTGATGAACTCCAGGCGCGGCAATGCAGCAGACGATTGCGCGACGCCTGGGCTTGCGAGCAGAACCTGCAACTGGCGTGCGACCGCCTGCAGATCGGCGCCGCTGCCGGGCTGGTGCGTGGCGTCGCGTCTGGCCAGTTGTTGCTGCAACCGTTGGCAACAAAGCTGTAACCGTGCACGGACCAGCGGCTTGAGCAAGTAGTCCACCGCCTGCAGCTCGAATGCTTGCACCGCGTGCTGGTCGTAGGCCGTCACGAACACCAGCAGCGGAAATGGCGCACCCGGATCGTCAGGCCAGTCCTCGGCCAGCGCCTGTGCCACCTCCAGCCCCGTCAGTCCCGGCATCCGGATGTCGAGGAAACACATGTCCGGCCGCAGCCCCAGCGTTCGGTCCAGCGCCTGCACGCCGTTGGCAGCCATGGCGACCACCGACAGTTCGGGCCACGCCTGCGCCAGTTCGGCGCGCAGGTGGGCCGCCAGGAGGGGTTCGTCTTCGGCAATCAGGGCGGTGCGCGGGGTCATGGCGTTGGTGTTGTGGTGGCGGCAGGCAGGGGCATGTCGATGAGGGCCAGCGTGCCGGCAGGTGCGTCACCCGTGGCACTGGTTCGGGACAACTGCAGGCTGGCGTCAGCGCCGAACAGCGTGAACAGGCGCTCGCGCACCTGGGTCAGGCCAAAACCGCTGCCGGGCTGTGTGGGCACGGTTGTGTTCAGGCCTTCGCCGCTGTCGAACACCCGCAGCTGCAGCCGCGCCCCGCGCGGGCTGTCGACGTGGCTGGCACTGATCCGCAATACGCCGCCCTCAATGGCCGGTTCCAGTCCGTGTCGGATGGCGTTTTCGACCAGCGGCTGCAGCAGCAGCGCGGGCACTGCCATGTCGGACAAGTCTGCGGGCAGTTCGAACTCGGTTTGCAGGCGGTCTCCCATGCGCACGGTCATCAGGGCCAGATAGGCCCGCAGACGGTCGAACTCGGTGTGCAGCGGGTGCAGCGCGGTGCGTGAGCCTTGCAGCGTGCTGCGCAGGAAGGCGATCAGGTGGTCGAGCATCGCTTGCGCCTGCGGCGGGTCGAGTGCGATCAGCACCCGCAGGTTGGCTAGCGTGTTGAACAGCATGTGGGGCTCCAGCTGGCTTTCCAGCAGCTTCAGCCGGTGTTCGGCTGCCACGCGCAGCGCGGATTCCGCCTCGGCCCGGCTCGCCGCGAGTTCGCCCTGGGATTTGAAGAAAAACGTGGCCACCAGTCCGAGCGTGAGCGACACCATCAGCATCGCGGCGTTGGGCCGCCAGTTGCCGAGGCTGGAGTGGTAGCCGGTGACCCAGTCGCCCAAGGCATGACCGCCGAGGTAGGCCACCGGCACGCCCACCGCGATGCAGACGCCCATCCAGCCCCAGCCAGGCCAGCCTGCGCGCGCGTCGGCGTTGTCCGGTGACAGATGGCTGAGGATCCTGGCCATGACGCGCCGTCCGCCGTCCAGCATCAGCTCGCACAGCAGCCCGATGGCCAGCGAATACACCAGGTTGTCGACAAATCGACCATGGCCGACCAGCGTCAGCGCGAGCGAGATCGCGATGGCCAGCCCGAGCGCGAGCAAGGTGCGGCGCAAGACCGTGGTGTGCCAGTCGCGAAAGGAGGCCGGGTGGAAGGTCATGGACGGTGTTGTAGCAGGCTGGAAGGATCAGAAGCTGCGCGTTAGCGCCGCGGCACCGGTCTGGCGCCAGGGCGTGCGGTGCAACACGGCGCTGTCAGGGCCACCGAACACCCGCCACACGGCTTCGGCGCGCCACTGGTCGCCCTGCCAGCGCAGCCCGGCGCCGAAGACGCGCCCGCCGTCCGCCGGTTGCCAGAGCACATCGGCCGAGAGCTGCCACGCTTCCTGCTGCCAGGCGAGTCGGGTGTAGACGTTGCGGCGCGCCGCCGACGTGCTGGCGAGGCCGTCGTGCCAGACTTCGCCGAGCGCGGTGAGGTTCGTGCTGCCGGTCCAGGTGGCACCGAGCAAGGTCTGGTGCTGGTGGCGTGCCGGTAGCCAGCGGGTCGAGGCATGGAGTTCCACCGCATCCGAGGCGACCCAGGCCAGCGCCGCGCCGATGTTGCCGCCCGCCGCCATGCTCCAGTGGCCGTGGGCATGGACGTCCAGTGCGCCAAGGCGGCGGTAGTGGCGCAGTGCCAGCGCCGTCTCGGACGGGCTGCGCTGTGGATCTATCCAGACCAGGCTGGTGGCGTCGTCCGCGCCGAAGTGTTCGAGCTGCACGACGCTGCGGCCCTGCGGTGTGGCCGCCAGCAGCGGTCGGCGCTCCTCGCGCTGCACCACGTCGTTCGGCCGGAAGCCCTGGCCGACGTCCCAGCCGATGATGCGGCGTCCGGCGCTGAGCTGCCAGTCGTCGCTGCTGGTGCTGGCGTACAGCGCGTTGAGCCGTGCGGAGCTGGACGGGTTGGTGTCACCGTCACCCCGTTCCACGGCGAGCACGGCGTCGGCATGGAGGGCCAGCGCCTTGCCCCTTCCCAGAGCGACTTGCTGGTCGGTCTGCAGATCCAGCGTGCTGCGCCAGCGGCTGCGGGGGGCGAAGGCCGGCGCCGGGCCGAGCGGATTGGCGAGCCGCCATTCGCGGGCGGTCTGCCACTCGCCCGTGACGCCCGGCGGAGACTGCGCCGCAACGCCCGTGCAGGCTGCGGTGGCGAGCACGGCGGCGAGGTGCGGGATCGGCGTGCGCATCGCTCACTCCAGCGTCGGGTTGCGGGCCAGCGACATCGGGTTGAACCACGACTCGGGCACGGTGCGCTTCGCCCGGGCGGTGTAGCGCACGCGGGTTTCGCGGTGGTTGCTCAACTGGTCGTGCAGCACCATTTCGTCGATCTGCGTCGGCCGCTCCACCGAGTCGGGGACAAAGCGGGCCTGCTTGGCGAGCCTGTCGGACTGCAGGTAGAGATCCGCCTTGAGCGGCAGGTGGCGGCTGCGCTCCAGCCACAGCTCGATGCGCTGGTAGCTCACGCCGGTGCGGCGCGCTGCCAGGCTCAGGTGCCAGCAGCTGGAGGTGTCGCAATGTTCCTCGCCGACGAGGGTGGCGGTGTAGTCCTCGCTCCATCGGAGCGTGGCGATGTCGCCGGTGGAGGCGTCGCCGAGCAGCTTCTGGCTTGGCGTGATGCGCATCGGGCGCTGGGTACCCGGCATCAGCAGCCAGAAGTCGTCGCCCACCATCAGCACCTTCTGGCCCTGCTCGGCCGGCGAGCGCATCAGGACCAGCGAGCGCCGGCCGGTGCTGGTGTGCACCGTGTAGAGGCGTTCCTTGTCGGGCGAGCCGTCGGACTTGAAGGTGTTGACACGGGTCTCGATGACGAGCTGTTCGTCACTGACGCGGAAACGGTCGGCGTCCGCCAGCAGCCGGACGACATCGGGTTCGGCTGCGCGGGCCGGGAGCAGGGCGGACAGCAGCAGCGCCGCCAGCAGGGGCAGGGTGTGCGACATGGTGGTGTTCCTGGGCTTTGTTTCAGACATGGGCCAGCGCCACGACCACCGGTCGGCGCACCGTCTTGCGCGCCACCAGCGCCGAAGCGAGCGTGACCAGCGCGAGCATCCCGAGCAGCGTGGCGGCACACAGCGCGGCGTTCAGGTCGATCACCAGCGGATAACCGACCGTGCGGCCCGGCGGCGGCGGCATCTGCACCGGGAACAGCAGCAGCCCGACCGACACCACCACCGCCATCAGCGCACCGAGCAGGCCGCCCGCACCACCGAGCACCAGGCCTTCCAGTGCGAGGCTGCCCACGAGTTGCCCCGGCAGCGTGCCGAGCGCCCGCAGCGTGCCGATCTCGCGGGTGCGTTCGATGACCGCCATCGCCATCGCATTGGTGACGACGAAGACCACGATCACGCCGAGGATCAGCCCGAGTGCCCCGAAGATGCGGTTGTAGAGCGCCCGCACGCTGCGGTAGAACGGCGCCTGCTCCTCCCAGGTCCGCACCTTCAGCACACCCAGCGCGGGCTGCAGCCGATCACGCGCTGGCAGCGTCGCCTCCATCCGGTCCAGGAACACGCCCAGGCTCGACACCTTGTCGGTGACCAGCAGCGACTGCGCGGTGGCGACATCGGTGTAGACGAGGCGCTGGTCGATCTCGGCGATGCCGGTGGTGATGACGCCGGCCACCTGGACGTCGCGGGCGTTCAGCGCGCCCTCGGTGGTACTGACCAGCAGGGTGAGGCTGCTGCCGGCGTCCGCCTTCAGGCTGCGCGCCAGACCGGCGCCGAGCATCACCGTGTCGCGGTCGCGGCTGGCGAGCACGCGGCCGGATTTCACCGTGAGGAACGGGCCTTTCACCGCGAACTCGGCGTCCGGCGCGATGCCGACCGCCGTCATCACGGTGGATTTGTCGCCATTGCTGATCAGCCCGCTGAACTCGACCCGCGGCAGCACCTGGCGCACCTGCGGATCGGCCAGCAACTGGTGGGTGAGGGCGTCGGCGTCAGTCAGGCCGTGTTGCAGCGGCACGTCCTCGTCGCCGTCGAACTGCGCGGGCTGTGCCACGACGAGGTGGCCGGTGGTGCGGGCGGCGGATTCGGCGAGGCCACGGTAGGTGGACTGCGCGAAGCCGCTGGCGATGAGGATGGCGGCGGTGCCAAGCGCGGCAATGGCGATGGTGACCAGCGAGCGGCGGCGGTTGCGCAGCGTGTTGAGCCAGGCAAATCGCAGCCAGGGCAACCAGGAGAGCAGGGGGGTCATGGCTGGATCACTCCGTCGAGCAGGGCGATGACGCGGTCGCAGCGCCGGGTGAGGCGGCTGTCGTGCGTGGCGATGAGGAAGGACGCACCCTCGCGGTGGCCGAGGTCGCGCATCAGGTCCAGCATCTGCTCGGCGGTGTGCGAGTCGAGGCTGGCGGTCGGTTCGTCGGCGATGACCAGCGCGGGCCGCTTGACCAGGGCGCGGGCGATGGCCACGCGCTGGCGCTGGCCGCCGGAAAGTGCGTCGGGCCGGTGCTGCGCGTGCTCGGTCAGACCGACGGCATCGAGCATGGCGGCCACCCGCGTGCGCCGCTCAGGCGTAGGCAGGCCGGCGAGGAACAGCGGGTAGTCCACGTTCTCGGCCACGGTCATCACGGGCACGAGGTTGAAGCCCTGAAAAATGAAGCCGATCGTGTCGCGGCGCAGCAGCGTGGCGGCGTGTTCGGCGCGGGCATCGACCAGGGCGCCGCGCAGCCGGATCTCGCCCGCATCCGGTGCATCGATCAGGCCGGCGAGGTTCAGGATCGTGCTCTTGCCGCTGCCGGACGGGCCGGTCAGCGCGACCATCTCGCCCGGCGCCACCCGGAGATCGACCCCCTGCAGCGCCGGCACCGTGTGCGTGCCGAGCCGGTAGGTCTTGCGCACGCCACGCAGTTCGATGACGGTGGCGGTGCTCATGGCGCGGCCTTTGCGGCGATCCTGCGGGCTGCTTCCTGGAAGGGCGGCGGGGTGCCGGCATAGGCCGGGTGCTGCATCACCTCGTCGAGCAGGCGCCGGCCGCGCTCGCCGCGGTGGAACATCGACGGCAGCGCGAGGAAGGTGCCGGCGGCCGTGAGCTTCGTTTCCAGTGCGACCGGCACACCGCGTTGCAGCACGGTGTCATGGGCCGGCGTGAGCAAGGACAGCGCCTTGTCGATCTGCGCCAGCCCGTCCTCGGCGTAGCCCAGCTTGCGCCAGGGCAGCCACGTCGTGCGCGCCTGCATCGAGGTGGCGGCGCCGGCGTAGGCCAGCAACAGCGGGTCGAGCGGTTGCTGGCGGCTCAGCGCGGTGAATTGCGTGGCGGCGGAGGTGGTGGCTGCCGCGTCGCCGTCACTGGCCTGTCGGAAGGTGGCGACTGCGCTGGCGAAGTCGGCGGACCAGGCCGGCAGGGCGAGGGTGGCGGCCAGCGCAATCTGGCTGACGACGAGGCAATGGACGAAGTAGCGGCGCTGCATGGCGGTGGATCTCCCGGAGGGTGGACGGTGACGATGGCGTCATGGTCCGGGAGCCGTGCGGCAGATGCAGCCGGTTTGCGACGAATGGGGGCTGGCGGTCGCGAACGGTCGAAAACGGGGGATGTCGGAGGCAGGTCAGGCCATCTTCACGGCGGTCCCGCTGACGGCGACCATCATCATTCCGTTGGCCTCGCCCAGCACTTCGTAGTCGAAGTCGATGCCGACGATGCCATCGGCGCCGAGTTCCTTGGCCGCGGCCATCATGTCGTCGAGCGCGGCGTCACGCGCGCCGGACAAGGCCCGCTCATAACCGCCCGCACGTCCGCCGACCACGTCGCGCACGGACGAGAACAGGTCACGGAAGATGTTCGCGCCGATGATGGCCTCGCCGTTGACGATGCCAAGGAACCGGTCAACACGGGCACCTTCACCGGTCGGCACGACCGTGGCGAGGAAAAAACCGTCGTCCTTCTTCGAGAACCATCCCATGGTGCAGCGCTCCTTGTCGGGTGAATGGGCAAACACGCAACTTGCACCATACCCCGGCTGCCGCCTTTCGGCTACTTCTCGGCAGCAGCCTTCAGATTGGCGAGTCCTGCCTCGAAGTCCTTGCCCACCATCTGGTCCATGCTGACGAACACGCCGATGACTTTGGAGATGAGGGGCATCGGCCCCTGCATGGTCCAGGTCACGGCCGTGGCGCCGTTCTGGGGCACCAGGGTGAAGGTCGCGGTGTTGTGCGCCTCGAAGGGGGCGAGGAAATCGAGCTGGATGTCCACGCTCGACACCGGGCGGGCCGAGCGGATTTCCATGCGGCCACTGCCGACGTCCTTGTTTCCCTCCCAGGCATAGACCGCACCCTGGCCGCTGGCCGCGCCGCTGAAGCTGCGCTTCATCGCGGGGTCGAGCTTCTCCCAGGGTGACCAGACGCTCCACTGGTGGAAGTCAGCCAGGAACGGGAATATCTTGTCGGGTGGTGCCTGGACGGTGACCGACCGTTCGAGGCTGAAGGTGTCCGGTCGGGTGCTGGCATAGCCGAGCAGGCCGAGGACCGCCACGGTGACCGCCATCAACAGGGTCTTGAACATGGTTCGCTCCAGAATTCGCACACGGCGGGATGCCGTGCGTGAATTTTGCCGCGCTCCCGGTGGCGTGACGAGATGTGTCAAACCCTGCGAAGTCGCGCCGTGTGTCCTGTCCTGTTCAGCGGCGGCGGCTGGTGCTGCCGCCCAGCAGCGAGCCGAGCACGCCGCGCACGATTTCCCGGCCCACCGACGAGCCGACCGTGCGCACCGCCGACTTGGCCATCGTCTGCACCAGCCCATCGTGGCGGGCGCCGCGCGGGCCGGTCGAGCCGAACAGCAGCCCGCCGAGCGCGCCGGACAGCATGCCGCCGAGGCCACCGCCGCCGGCTTCTTCGGTCGCCGCGCGGGCGCCATCGGCCATCGACTTGCCCGCTTCACCGCGCAGGTTGTCGCCCGCGTCGGACGAGGTCGCGGCGCGGCCCTTGAGCTTCTCGTAAGCCGATTCGCGGTCCACCGTTTTCTCGTAGACGCCTGCCACCAGCGAGCCGTCGCGCAACTGCTGGCGCTGGGTGGCACTGATCGGGCCGATCTGGCTGCCCGGCGGCAGCACGTAGACGCGCTCGGTGACGCTGGGCCGGCCCTTGGCGTCGAGCAGGCTGATCAGGGCTTCGCCGACGCCCATTTCCGTGATCGCGGCGGCGATGTCGAGCTTCGGGTTCGGGCGCATCGTGTCGGCCGCTGACTTGACTGCTTTCTGGTCGCGCGGCGTGAACGCGCGCAAGGCATGCTGCACGCGGTTGCCGAGCTGGCCGAGCACGGTTTCGGGAATGTCGAGCGGGTTCTGCGTCACGAAATACACGCCCACGCCCTTGGAGCGCACCAGCCGCACGACGAGTTCGATCCGCTCGGTCAGCGCCGCCGGGGCATCCTTGAACAGGAGATGTGCCTCGTCGAAGAAGAACACCAGCTTCGGCTTGTCCAGATCGCCCACTTCCGGCAGCGTCTCGAACAGCTCCGACAGCATCCACAGCAGGAAGGTCGCGTACAGCCGCGGCGCGTTCATCAGCTTGTCGGCGGCGAGGATGTTGACGACGCCCTGGCCGTCCACCGTCTGCATGAAGTCCTCGATCGACAGCATTGGCTCGCCGAAGAACTGGTCGCCGCCTTGCTGGTCGATCTGCATCAGCCCGCGCTGGATCGCGCCGACGGACGCCGCGCTGATGTTGCCGTACTCGGTCTGGAACTCGCTGCTGTTGTCGCCGACGTACTGCAGCATCGCCCGCAGGTCTTTCAGGTCGAGCAGCAGCAGGCCGTTGTCGTCGGCGATCTTGAAGACGAGCTGCAGCACGCCCTGCTGCGTCTCGTTCAGGTTGAGCATGCGCGCCAGCAGCAGCGGCCCCATGTCGGAGACAGTGGCTCTCACAGGGTGACCCTGTTCGCCGAACACGTCCCACAGCGTGGCCGGGCAGGCGCTCCACTCGGGTTCGCTCAGGCCACGCTCCTGGAGGATCTGCGCCAGCTTGCCGCCGAGCTGGCCCTTCTGGGCGATGCCGGTCAGGTCGCCCTTGATGTCGGCCAGAAAGACCGGGATGCCCAGGCGCGAGAAGCTCTCGGCGAGCTTCTGCAGCGTGATCGTCTTGCCGGTGCCGGTGGCTCCGGTGATGAGGCCGTGGCGGTTCGCCAGTGCCGGCAGCAGGTGACATTCGATGTCGCCATGGCAGGCGAGCAGGATCGGCTCAGTCATTTTTGTGTCTCCGGGTCGGGCGCGCAGCGCGGCAAAAGTAAAATGGCAGTCTAACGAACTCAGCGCACGCAAGCGTACCCAGGAGCATTCATGGCCGGTCATTCCAAGTGGGCCAACATCCAGCATCGCAAAGGCCGCCAGGACGAGAAGCGCGGCAAGATCTGGACCCGCATCATCCGTGAGATCACGGTCGCTGCGCGGCAAGGTGGCTCCGACATCGGCACCAACCCGCGCCTGCGTCTGGCCATCGAGAAGGCCAAGGCGGCCAACATGCCGGCAGACCGCATCAAGTACAACATCGACAAGGCGTCCGGCAACCTCGAAGGCGTCAACTACGAGGAGATCCGCTACGAGGGTTACGGCATCAGCGGTGCGGCCATCATCATCGACACGATGACCGACAACCGTGTGCGCACCGTGGCCGAGGTGCGCCACGCCTTCAGCAAGTACGGCGGCAACCTGGGCACCGATGGCTCGGTGGCCTTCCAGTTCCAGCACTGCGGGCAACTGGTGTTCGCGCCGGGCACCGACGAGGACAAGGTGATGGAAATCGCGCTGGAGGCCGGCGCCGAGGACGTCATCACCGATGCGGACGGTGCCATCGAAGTGCTGACCGCACCGCCGGA
>JBEANV010000229.1:0-3514 GCA_041165285.1 Pseudomonadota bacterium
GGCTTATATCGCCCCGCTGCTGAAGCAGGCCAAGGATGTGGCGTGGACCTACCTCAAGCGGTTCGGGCTGGTTATTCCCGGCGCCGAGGCAAACGAGTCCGAGTTGCGCGTCGACTTCCCCAACGGTGGCCGTGTCCGCCTGTACGGGGCCGATAACCCAGATGGGATGCGCGGTATTTACCTCGACGACTGCGCCCTCGATGAATACGCCGACATGCGGCCCAGCGTGTTGCCCGAGATCATCCGCCCAGCCCTCAGCGACCGACGCGGCAGTCTTACGGTAGGCGGCACACCCAAGGGCCACAACGACCTCCACAAGCTCTGGCAGCAGGCACAGGGCGATGACGAGTGGTTCACCCTGGAACTGCGCGCCAGCAAGACGGGCCTAGTCGCACCCGACGAGCTGGAGTCGGCCCGCAAGTTGATGACGCCCGAGCAATACGCTCAGGAGTACGAGTGCAGCTTTGAAGCGGCGATCACGGGAGCCTATTGGGGCCGGGAGATGGCAGCCGCCGAGGACCAGGGCCGCATTTGCCGTGTGCCCATCGACATGGGCGCGGACGTGCATACCGCATGGGACTTGGGTGTGCGCGACTCCACCGCCATCTGGTTCTTTCAGATCCTCGCGGGCGGCATCAACGTGGTCGACTACTACGAAGCGACCGGCGTGGGCCTGGAGCATTACGCCAGCACGCTACGGGAGAAGGGCTACCCGCTAGGCCCGTGCCACGTTCCACACGACGCCAAGGTCAAGGAATGGGGCTCAGGGCGTACCCGCATTGAACAGATGGCCGCGCTGGGCCTCAAGCCCGTGCTGGTGCCCGACCATCGGCTCATGGATGGCATTGGCGCAGCCCGTGAGACGCTGGCCCGTGTCCGCTTCGACAGGGAACGCTGCAAGGATGGCATCGAGGCCCTGAAGCAATACCGCGCCGACTTTGATGAAGAACGCAAGGTTCTGCGCCCGACGCCGCGCCACGACTGGACGAGCCACGCGGCCGACGCATTCCGCTACCTGTCGATGGGCTGGCAGGAGAAGGAAAAGGAACGCGAGGCCGAGGCCACACATGCCCCCGTGAATTGGCAGAGCATGTAATGGCTAAGGAAAAGACCCTTTCCAAATCCGACAAGGCCGACATCCACAAGGAGGCCATGCGCCTTGCTGACGAGGCGTGGGTAGCCGAACGGATGAACATCCGCGAGGGGCGGGACTGTCAGAGGTTCTATGCCGGTGAGCAGTGGGACGAGCAGGCGAAGAAGATCCGCATATCGGACGGGCGGCCGGTGCTGACCATCAATCTGCTGCCCCAGACCGTGCGGCAGATGACGGGCGACCTCCGCAAGAGCCCGCCCAGCCTCAAGTACCTGCCCGCCAAGGGCAAGGCGTCCCAGGAGACCGCCGAGGCCCTGAACGGCATCACGCGCCACATTGAGCAGCAATCCAACGCGAAGGACTGCTACGTCATCGCGACCGAGAACGCGGCCATCACGGGGCAGGGCTTCTTCCGGGTCGTCACAGAGTACAGCTCTGACGACGCTTTCGAGCAGGACATCCGCATCAAGCCGATTCGCGACCCCTTCGGCGCGTTGCTCGATCCCTATGCCGTGCTGCCTGACCGCTCGGACATGAGCTACGGCTTCGTGTTTGACCACCTGAGCCCCGACAACTTCAAGGCCGAGTATCCCGACGCCTCGCTCGATGACTTCCCCATCACCGAGCCGAACAACCTGCAATGGCGGTCTAACGACTCCATTCGCCGCGCCGAATACTGGCGCAGGAAGCCCGTCAAGAAGACGCTGTACCTGCTGGATGACGGCTCGACGGTAGAGGACGAGGCCAAGGTTCCGCCCGGCAAGACCATCGTCAACCAGCGCAAGGTCGATGGCTTTGAGGTCTGCATGTACATGATTACGGGCCGGGAAATCCTGTCGGGTCCGCACGTCTGGGCTGGGCGCTACATCCCCATCTGCATGGTGGTGGGCGAGGAAATCACCAACGACGGCGTGACGATCCGCAAGGGCATGGTCCACGACGCCCGCGACCCGCAGCGCATCTACAACTACTCGCGCACCGCATCGGTCGAGGCCGTGGCGCTACAGCCCAAGTCGCCCTTCATCGTCTTTGCCGACGAAATCAAGGGCTACGAAAGCATCTGGCGCACGGCGGGCAGCAAGAACCACCCCTATCTGGTGGTGAACCGCGACCCCAACCATCCGACCAGCCGACCGGAACGCAGCCAGCCCCCGATTGCGTCAACCGGCCTCGACAGCCAAGCCATGATTGCGGGCCACGACCTGCAAAGCGTGACGGGCATCTTCGACGCCAAGCTCGGCAACAAGAGCAACGAGACCAGCGGCGTAGCCATCGCGGCTCGCCAGCAGCAGGGCGACACCACAACGTATCTCTACCCGGACAACCTTGCCCGCGCGATTGGCTACGAGGGCAAAATACTGGCCGACCTCATCCCCCGCGTGATGGACACCCAGCAGCAGGTGCGAATCCTCAAGGAAGACGGCGGCGCGGAGATGATTACCATCAACGCCGAGCAGCCCATCCTCAATGAGAAGGGCGGCGTTGAGCCGATCTACAATCTCTCCGAGGGCGAATACGACGTAACCGTAGTCACCGGCCCGAACTTCGCCAGCCGCAGGGCCGAGGCTGCCGCGCACATGATCGACCTCGCCAAAGGCGTGCCGATGGTGGGGCAGATCGCGCCGGACCTCATCGTTGAGAACATGGACTTCCCCGGCTCCGACAAGATCGCCAAGCGTATCCAGCGGGCGATTGGCATTGGCGACGATGGTGAGCCCGTACAGCAGGAGCAGCCGGTCGACCCGAACATCGCAGCGACGGCAGCCAAGACCACGGCGGAGGCCCTCAAGAGCGGCGCGCAGACGGACCTCATCATGGCCCAGACCACGCGGGAGAAGGTCGGGGCTGCCACGGACGCCGTGACCCTGCAAGCCACGATGATGCAGCTCAACGAGGTGCTGCCGCAGCTCCAGGCGTTCCTGAAGGCCATTGCCACGGACACGAAGCCTCCCGGCGCACCGCAGGACATGCAGCCGCCGCCCGACGCAATGCAGCCCCCGCAGGGCGCAATACCCACCCCTGACGCCATGCCGATGCAGCCCGAGATTATGGGCGATGACCTCCCCACCGTTGAGGTTGAGGGAGCGCCGGTATGAGCGAGGCCAGCGTCCGCATCTTCCTGCAAGCCCGGTTTATCGAGCTTTGCCATCACCTGATTAGCCCGTGGGCGTTCAACGCCGACCAGATCAAGGCGCGGGCCGAGACCCTTCGCAAACTACGATGGAGCCTATCCTCGTGAGCGATATTGACAACACTGCACAGTTGAACAATGATACAACTGTTCAGACGGTCGCTCCGGTCCCTGTACCGGAGAACACGCCAGCACCGACCACTGGCCCGGCAGATACCGCCGTAGACGGGCAGACAACGGAAGGCGAGGGCGAGAAGCCCAAAGAGCCAACCCGCGACCGCCGCGCCGAG
>JBEANV010000230.1:0-12285 GCA_041165285.1 Pseudomonadota bacterium
GTCTTCGCGCAGCGCCGCAACCTGTTCCGCCCGCGTTTCCTCGGCATGCTGCGCGAGCTGATGCGCTTCAACCGGCGCGCGACCGAACTTGCCCGCACCGGCAGCGAGGCCCAGCTCGCCCAGTCCATCGGCGACTTTCTCGACGCCGAGGGCTACTCCGACACCTTCCGCCGCTGGTACTTCCTGCCGATGATCGGCTGCATCTGGTCCTGCCCGACGGCGCAGATGCTGCAGTTCCCGGTCGCCACGATGATCCGCTTCTGCCACAACCACGGGCTGCTGCAGGTCAGCGACCGGCCGCAGTGGTACACGGTGGCGGGCGGCGCGCGCCACTACGTCGAGAAGATGCGGCCACGGTTGCGTGATGTGCGGCTGCAGACGCCGGTGCTGGCGGTGCGGCGCCTGCCGACCGGTGGTGCGGTGGTCCGGGCGAGCGATGGCGAGGCGCGCTACGACGACGTCGTCCTCGCCTGCCACTCCGACCAGGCACTGCGCCTGCTCGGTGTCGACGCTTCGCCCGAGGAGGTGCGCGTGCTCGGTGCGATCCGCTACCACCCGAACCGCGCCGTGCTGCACACCGATGTCGGCCAGTTGCCGCGCCGCCAGAAGGCGTGGGCGGCCTGGAACTACGAACACGCGGGCGACACGGCGACCGAGGACACCGGCGTGTGTCTGCACTACCTGCTCAACCGCCTGCAGCCGATGCCGTTCGCGCAGCCGGTGGTGGTCTCGCTCAATCCGGTGCGGCCGGTGTGCGAGGGGCAGGTGCTGGCCACCTTCGATTACAGCCACCCGGTGTTCGACCGCGCGGCGATCGACGCCCAGGGCCGGCTGCCGGCGATCCAGGGTCGGCGCAGCACCTGGTTCTGCGGCGCGTGGACGGGCTACGGGTTCCATGAGGATGGGCTGAAATCGGGGCTGAACGTGGTGCGTGGTCTGCAGCGCCAGTGGGCAGACCACCGCGAGGCGGTGGCCGCATGAACCCGGACCTCGGCCCGGCGCGGGTGCTCATCGGGCGCGGCGAGGTGCGCCACACCCGGCTGCGACCGGTGCGGCGGGCCTTCCGGTATCCGACGTGGTTCCTGCTGCTGCCGATGCGCACGCTGCGCGCGCAGCCCGACCCGGTGCTGGCGCGCAACCGCGCGGGGGTGGTCAGCTTCCACGATGGCGACCACGGCGACGGCAGCACCGACGCGCTGGCCTGGTTCGAGCGTCTGCTTGTCGACGCGGGCATCCCCGATGCCGACGGCGAGGTGTGGCTGCACACCTACCCGCGTGTCCTTGGCTACACCTTCAAGCCCGTGAGTTTCTGGTACGCGCACCGGGCCGACGGCGCGCTGCGCGCCATCATCGCCGAGGTCAACAACACCTTCGGCGAGCGCCACTGCTACCTGCTGACCGGCACCGCCGCCGTGCCGCTCGCCTGGGGCCGCGAACTGCGGGCAGACAAGGTGTTCCACGTCTCGCCGTTCTGCGCGGTCGAAGGCAGCTACCGCTTCCGCTTCCTGCGCACGGCAGAGCGCACCGTTGCCCGCATCGACCACGACGATGCCACTGGCCAGCCACTGCTGCAGACCAGCGTCAGCGGCCGGCTCGCACCGTTGACCCGCCGCGCCTTGCACCGCGCGTGGCTCGGCAGCCCGCTGCTGACGCTGGGCGTCATGGCACGCATCCACTGGCAGGCGCTGCACCTCTGGTGGCAGCGTGTGCCATTTTTCCGCAAGCCGGTGCCGCCCGCGGCGCTGGTCAGTCGCTGACCCCGCAACTCTGCAACCGATTCGAACCATGAACTCTCCTGCTCGATCCGCTTCTGCTGCGTGTGCCGGCTTGCCGATGGGGGCGACGCCGACGGCACTGAGGCTGCCGGACGGTGCGCCCGCGGCTGTGCGCGCGGTGTTCCGCGTGCTGCAGAAGCTGCCCTGCGGCACGCTCGACCTGCAGTGGCCCGATGGCTCGCATTGCCGCATCGGCCAAGGCGCCGAGCCGCGCGCAGCCATCACGGTGCTCGACTGGTCGTTGTTCTCGGCCGTGCTGAAGTCGGGCGACATCGGCTTTGCCGAGGCCTTCATCGCCGGTCACTGGCACACGCCCGACCTGCCGGGGCTGCTGCGCTTCATGCTCGCCAACCGGGAGGCGGTCGAGCAACTGATCTTCGGCCGCTGGTGGGGGTCGCTGCTGCACCGCCTGCGCCACCTGCGCAACCGCAACAGCCGCGAGGGCAGCAAGCGCAACATCCACGCCCACTACGACCTCGGCAATGCGTTCTACCGGCTCTGGCTCGACGAGACGATGAACTATTCGAGCGCGTGGTTCGACGGCGACCACACGCAGCCGCTGGCCGACGCGCAGCACGCCAAAGTGCGCCGGGCGCTGCAGCAGGCGCGTGTGCAACCTGGCAACCGCGTGCTGGAGATCGGCTGCGGCTGGGGCGCGCTGGCCGAGATGGGCACGCGCGACTTCGGCGCCCACGTCACCGGCGTCACGCTGTCCACCGAACAGCTCGCCTGGGCGAACGGGCGCATGGCCGGCAATGGCACCGCGCACATGGCCGATCTGCGCCTGCAGGACTACCGCGACATCGCCAACGGGCCGTTCGACGCCGTGCTGTCGATCGAGATGTTCGAGGCGGTGGGGCGCAGCTACTGGCCGTCGTACTTCGAGACGGTGGCGCGCTGCCTGAAGCCGGGCGGGCGCGCCTGCATCCAGAGCATCACGATCCGCGACGACCTGTTCGACCGTTACGTGCGCTCGACCGACTTCATCCAGCAGTACATCTTCCCCGGCGGCCTGCTGCCGAGCGACGCCGAGTTCCGCAAGGCGGCCGAACGCGCCGGGCTGGTGGTCGAGGAGGCGATGGCGTTCGGTCCGGACTATGCCGAGACGCTGCGCCGCTGGCGGGTCGATTTCCAGGGGCAGGCCGAGCGGGTGCAGCGCCTGGGCTTCGACGAGCCGTTCATGCGGACGTGGGACTTCTACCTCGCCTACTGCGAGGCGGCGTTCGACACCGGCAACACCAACGTCGTGCAGTACACGCTGCGCCGGCCGTGATGAGCACGCGCCGCCAGACGCTGAACATGCTGCCGGGCCTGCTGGCGCTGGCTGCGTCGGCGCAGGCGCAGGAGACGCCGCCTGACGAGCTGCGCGGCCCGCTGCCCGGGGCGCGGCTGCAAGGGCGCATGCGCTTTCGCTGGCTCGGCCTCGCGGTCTACGACACACGGTTGTGGACACCGGGCGAGCCGGTCAGCGCACAGGATTACGCTGGGCGGGCCTTCGCGCTGGAGCTGCTCTACGCCCGCTCGCTCGACGGCGCCCGCATCGCCGACCGCTCGATCGACGAGATGCGCCGCGTGGACCGCTTCGACGAGCGGCAGGCCGGTGACTGGCGTGCCGCGATGGCAGCGGCCTTTCCTGACGTGGTGGCCGGTGACCGGCTGACGGGGCTGAACCTGCCCGGCCGCGGTGCCCGGTTTTTCCACAACGGCCGCCCGACCCGCGAGGTGCCCGACACCGAGTTTGCCCGGCTGTTCTTCGGCATCTGGCTGTCGCCGCGCAGCCCGGAGCCGGCGCTGCGCCAGTCGCTGCTGGGCGAGCGCGGATGACGCCCGCCACGGCCGGGGCGGCTTACGGCGCGCTCGGGCTGCCGCTGGCGTTTGTCGCGCTGCCGCTGTATGTCGTGCTGCCGAACCACTATGCGGCGCAGTTCGGCGTGCCGCTGGCGGCGCTGGGCGGGGTGCTGCTGGCGGTGCGGGGGCTGGACGCGCTGGTGGACCCGTGGATCGGGCGGTGGGTCGATGCGCTGCTCGGTGGGGCGATGGGGCGGGTCTGGGGGGTGCTGGGATTGGCGGCGCTCGTGCTGGTGGCGGGGCTGACCGGCTTGTTCTTTCCGCTGGCGAGCGTGCGCGGGGCCTCGTCGGCGCTGCTGGCGTGGTGTGGCGCGCTGCTGGTGGCGACCTACCTGGCGTACAGCGTCGCCAGCGTGCTGCACCAGACCTGGGGCGCCCGGCTTGATGGCGGCGATGCGGCGCAGGCGCGCTGGGTGGGCTGGCGCGAGGGGGCGGCGCTGGTCGGGGTCGTGATGGCCAGCGTGCTGCCGTCGGTGGCGGGGTTCCCGGCGATGGTGGTCGTGTTCGCGCTGGCACTGGGGGCCGCGCTGCTGGCGTTGACGCGGGCACCGCGGCCGGTGCCGTCCAGCCAGGTGGCGGCGCCGATGTCGATGGCCGCGCCGTGGCGGGTGGTGGCGTTCCGCCGGCTGGTCGCGGTGTTCCTGCTCAACGGCATCGCCAGCGCGGTGCCGGCCACGCTGGTGCTGTTCTTCGTGCGCGACCGGATTCAGGCGCCGGCGCTGGAAGGCGCCTTCCTCGCGGCGTATTTCGTGGCGGGTGCGGTGTCGCTGCCGCTGTGGGTGCGTGCGGTGGCGCGTTGGGGGCTGGTACGGACCTGGGCGGCGGGCATGGCGCTGGCGGTGGTGACGTTTGTCGGCGCACTGGCGCTCGGGGCGGGGGACACGGGCGGCTTCTTGGCCGTGTGCCTGACCAGCGGGTTGGCGCTGGGGGCGGACCTGGTGGTGCCGGGCGCACTGCTGGCCGCTGTCGTGCGCCGCAGCGGGCAGGGCGGGGCGGCCGAGGGCGCGTTCTTCGGCTGGTGGAACAGCGCGACCAAGCTCAATCTGGCGCTGGCTGCCGGGTTGGCATTGCCTGCGCTGCAGTGGTCGGGCTATACGCCGGGCAGCCAGGACGCTGGCGCGCTGTGGTCACTGAGCTTGGCGTATGCCGCGCTGCCGTGTGTGTTGAAACTGCTGGCGCTGGGGGCCTTGTGGCGCCTGCGCCGGGTGCTGGAAGGAGAGACTCCATGAATGCCATGAACACCATGAACGTGACCCGATCGGTGCGGCGCCTGGCCGTGGCCGCCGCGACCAGCGTGCTGGCCGCCTGCGCCGGGCCGCAGGTGGACGACTACGCCCGCGAGACCCCGAAGCTCGTGCTGCGCGACTACTTCAACGGCCCGATGACCGCGCACGGCGTCTTCACCGACCGCGCCGGCAAGGTCGCCCGGCGCTTCACCGTGCGCATGGTCGGGCGCTGGAGCGGCAACGAAGGCGTGCTCGAAGAGGATTTCGCCTACAGCGACGGGAAGACCGAGCGCCGCGTCTGGCGCCTGACCGACCTCGGTGACGGGCGCTACACCGGCCGCGCCGACGACGTGCTCGGCGAGGCGCAGGGGCGCGCGGCGGGCAACGCGCTGCGCTGGCAGTACACGCTGAAGCTGCCGGTGGACGGCAAGACCTACGAGGTGCAGTTCGACGACTGGATGTACCTGATGGACGAGAAGGTGATGCTGAACAAGGCGGTGATGAGCAAGTTCGGCGTGCGGCTCGGTGAGGTCACGCTGGCCTTCCACAAGCCCTGAGCCGGGGTTCGACATGGCCATCAACCGCCCCCTGCGCGACTGGACCGGACAGGTCGTCTGGATCGTCGGCGCCTCGTCCGGCATCGGGCTGGCGACTGCCGAGGCGCTGGCGCGGCGCGGCGCCAAGGTCATCGTCTCGGCGCGCAAGGCCGGGCCGCTGCAGGCGTTCGCCGAGGCGCACCCCGGCGCGATGGCGCTGCCGCTCGACGCCGCCGCCCCCGGTGCGCTGCGCGACGGCATGGCGCAACTGCTGGCGCGGCAGGGCCGGCTCGACCTGGCCGTCTACTGCGCTGGCCACTACCTGCCGGTGCGCGCCACGGCCTACGACCTCGACGAGGTGATCCGCCACCAGGACATCAACGTCACCGGCGCCATGCGGATGCTCGACGCCGTGCTGCCCACCCTGCTCGCCCAGCGCAGCGGTCACGTCAGCCTCGTCGCCAGCGTGGCCGGCTACCGCGGCCTGCCGCAGGCGCTGGCGTATGGCCCGACCAAGGCGGCGCTGATCAACATGGCCGAGGTGCTGCAGATGGACCTCAAGCCCGGCGGCATCGACGTGTCCGTCATCAACACCGGCTTCGTCGAGACCCCGCTGACGGCACAGAACACCCACCCGATGCCCGCGCTGATCACGCCCGACGCTGCGGCCGAGGAGATCCTGAAGGGCTGGGGGCGGGGCGAGTTCGAGGTGCATTTCCCGAAACGGTTCAGCCGGGTGCTCAAGCTGCTGGGACTGCTCGGCGACGGGCTGTATTTCTCGCTGGTGCGCCGCGCCACCGGCTTGTGAGGCCACCGACCATGACCGCCATGAACCTGCCGACGCCCCGCCACCCGGACGCCCGCGTGGCCCGGGTGATCACCTTCTTCGAGCGGCTCGCGCCCACCGACCTGAGCCGGCTGGGCACGGTCTACGCCCCCACGGCGCGCTTCAAGGATCCGTTCAACGAGGTGCATGACGTGCCGGGCATCCGCCGTGTCTTCGCCCACATGTTCGACAGCCTCGGCACGCCGCGCTTCGTCGTGCGCGACGTGGTGGCCGAGGGCGACCAGTGTTTCCTGACCTGGGATTTCCTGTTCGAGGCACCGCGCCTCGGGCCGGGCACCACGACCATCCACGGCGGCTCGCACCTACGCTTCGGCGCGGACGGGCGGTTGGTGCTGCACCGCGACTACTGGGATGCGGCCGAGGAGCTGTACGAGAAGCTGCCAGCAATCGGCGCACTGATGCGCTGGCTGAAGCTCCGCGCCGCAGGGTGAACGCGGCTGCGGGTTGCCGGTTCACTGCACCGGATCGTCCGAGCTGGCCTGGCCTTCGGAGAGGGTGTGGAGCTGGAAACGCCCGTCGGCGGTGACCAGCCAGACCTCGGGATAGACGATGCTTTTCATGCCACGCGGTGGCGGCGGGTATGGCTCGGCCGCATAGACCATGCGCTGGATCCACGGCGTGACCTCGTGGGCGGCGGCCGGGTAGCGGGTGATGCGCAGATCGGTGACACGGCCGCGGCTGTCGATGGTGGTGCGGAATGCGGCGATGGCGTAGAGCATGGGCGGCAACTTGCCGTCGAAGATCTGCGGGGCGTAGCGCATGTAGAGATGGCGCGCGCCTTCGATGCGGTATTCGCTGGCGTTGCGGGCGGACGCGGTGCTGAGTGCGGCAACCGGGTCGACTGGCTGGGGCTCAGGGGCAGAGGTGAACTGGGCGAATGCTGGCAGGGAAGCCAATGCCCACCCTGCCAGCAACCCCATCCCCCACACGCACCATGGCTGCTGCGGGCCTTCTTGGTGTTCTCGGCCTTGAGACCGCCGGAATCTTCGGAGTCTAGCGATCACTTGCGCATTTTCGGCGTGCATAGTTGGCGGACGGGTGGACCCGGCGACTGGCTCAGCGCATCCAGCCCTTGCGCCGGAAGTAGATCAACGGCGCTGCCACCGAGGCCACCATCAGTCCGAGCGCAAACGGGTAACCCCAGGTCTGGGCCAGTTCGGGCATGTGCTGAAAATTCATGCCGTAGATGCTGGCGATCAGTGTCGGCGGCAGCAGCGCGACCGAGGCCACCGAGAAGATCTTGATGATCTTGTTCTGGTTGATGTTGATGAAACCGACGGTGGCGTCCATCAGGAAGTTGATCTTGTCGAACAGGAAGGCGGTGTGCGAGTCGAGCGAGTCGATGTCGCGCATGATCTGCCGGGCCTCCTCGAACTGCTCGGCGTTGAGCAGCCGGCTGCGCATCATGAAACTCACCGCCCGGCGCGTGTCCATCACGTTGCGGCGGATGCGGCCGTTCAGGTCTTCCTGGTGCGCGATGGCCGAGAGTGCATCTCCTGCAGCGCGGTCGTCCACGTCCTGCTTCAACACGCCGGCGCTGACCTTCTCCAGCGCGTCGTAGATGCCTTCGAGGGCATCGGCGGAGTACTCGGCGTCGGCGTCATAGAGCTTGAGCAGCACATCCTTGGCGTCCTCGATCATGGCCGGGATGCGGCGCGCCCGCAGGCGCAGCAGCCGGAACACCGGCAAGTCCTCCGAGTGGACCGAGAACAGCACATTGCCGTGCAGGATGAAGGCCACGCGCACGTTGCGCGGCGTCTCGCCATCGTCGATCAGGAAGTCGGAGCGGATGTGCAACTCGCCGTTGTCCTCCTCGTAGAAGCGCGCGGATTCCTCCAGGTCGTCGTCGACGATGTTCTCGGGAATGACCAGGTCGAAGCGCGCCTGTATCCAGCCTTTTTCCTGCGCGGTGGGGGCTTCCAGATCGACCCAGACCGGCGCGACATGGGCCAGCGCTTCGGGGGCATCGATCTCTTCCTGGAACAGGCGGCCGTTGGCCAGTGTGAAGACGTTGAGCATCTGAACCAATTATTGCACTGCGGAAGAGGGTGTGTCTGAATGCTCGAAAACCCGAGGGTTGACCTGTAATTCGGGGGCTCAGCGCAATTCCACACGGCGGTTGCAGGGTGTGACAGGGAGGACTTGTCAGCGATACCTGAAATGGTCACACTGGACTCAGCGTCTCCCCACCCAACCTCTCGAAAGGAGGCCTCATGAATCTCACGATCAGCGGTCATCATCTGGAAGTTACACCGGCTCTGCGCGAATATGTGCTGACCAAGCTGGACCGGGTCACCCGACACTTTGACCAGGTAGTGGATGTCAACGTGCTACTCACCGTGGAGAAGCAGAAGGAAAAGGAACGCCGACAACGCGCTGAAGTCACGCTGCACGTCAAGGGACGCGACATCTTCGTGGAAAGCGCCAATGAGGATCTCTATGCCGCGATCGACCAATTGATGGACAAGCTCGACCGCCAGGTCGTGCGCCACAAGGACAAGTTGCAGGACCACCACCACACCGCGCCCAAGCGCCTCGCCGTGGTGGGTGAAGCGATCTGAAGACGGTTCAAGCCCGTTGAAATGCGGCCCCCGAGCGGGGCCGCTGTCGTTTCTGAGAGAAATGAACAAGGGGATCGTTGCCCGTCGGCAACCGCCTCCTGCATGACCTTGGTTCGAGGGCGAGATGCTGCGTACAGGCGGCGCGCTGATTCCTATAATCAGCTCCCCGACCACACCCGACCCGCGCTTGCCAAGGCTCATGCTCAAACCGGCGCCCGATCTCGATGAACCGTCTCGCCGCGATCCTCCCTGCTGGTAACGTGCTGGTGAACGTGGACGCTTCCAGCAAGAAGCGCGCGTTCGAGCAAGCTGGTCTGCTGTTTGAAAACCAGCACGCCATCGCCCGTGCCACCGTCTCCGACAATCTTTTCGCGCGCGAACGCCTCGGCTCGACCGGGCTGGGTCATGGCGTGGCGATTCCGCATGGCCGCATCAAGGGGCTGAAGAATCCGCTGGCCGCCGTGGTCCGGCTGGCGCAGCCGATTGCCTTCGAGGCGCCGGACGATGAGCCGGTCGTGCTGCTGATCTTCCTGCTGGTGCCGGAAGCCGCCACGCAGCGCCACCTGGAGATCCTCTCCGAGATCGCCGAGCTGCTGTCGGACCGCGACCTGCGCGAGCGGCTCAAGGTCGAGACCGATCCGGGCAAGCTGCACGAGATGGTTTCCCGCTGGGAACCTCTGCGCTCGGTCGCTTGAACGCGCGGCCATGAAAGCCACCGTCATCAGCGCGGAGGCGCTGTTCGATGCCCACCGCGGCATGCTCAAGTGGGAGTGGATTGCCGGCCACGCCCACCCCGAACGCCGCTTCGACGAGGTGGCGGTGCGCGATGCGCAATCGGCCGCCGATCTGGTCGGCTACCTCAACTACATCCACCCCTACCGGGTACAGATCGTCGGCCGGCGCGAAGTCGATTACCTCGAAGCCACCAGCGAGGCACAGGAGCGCCGCATCTCGCGCATCGTTGCGCTGGAACCGCCGGTGGTGGTTGTGGCCGATGGCTGCACACCGCCGGACCGGCTGGTGGCGATGTGCGAGCGTGCCGAGATCCCGCTGTTCTGCACGCGCGAATCGGCCGGCCACGTCATCGACGTGCTGCGCGGCTACCTGGGCCAGCACTTCGCCGAGCGCACCTCGCGCCACGGCGTGTTCATGGACATCCTCGGGCTGGGCGTGCTGCTGACGGGCGAGTCCGGCCTGGGCAAGAGCGAGCTGGGGCTGGAGCTGATCTCGCGGGGCCACGGGCTGGTGGCCGACGACGTGGTGGACCTGTTCCGCGTGTCGCAGTCGGCGATCGAGGCGCGCTGCCCGGAGCTGCTGCGCAACCTGCTGGAGGTGCGCGGCATCGGCCTGCTCGACATCAAGGCCATCTTCGGCGAGACGGCGGTGCGGCGGAAGATGCGCCTGAAGCTGATTGTCCACATGGTGCGCAAGGAAACGCTGGAGCGTGATTTCGAGCGCCTGCCCTACGAGCCGCTCTATGAGGAGGTACTCGGGATGCCGGTGCGCAAGGTGATCATCGCGGTGGATGCGGGGCGCAATCTGGCGGTGCTGGTGGAGGCGGCGGTGCGCAACACGGTGCTGCAACTGCGTGGCATCGACACCTACAAGGAATTCATCAAGCGCCACCGCGACCTGATGGACCGCGGCGAGCCGGGGCTCTGAGTCCGGCGGCTTACTTGGCGGCGCGGCGCGCGCAGCCGGTCTTGGTGCAGTGGGCGTAGAGCGCCAGGGTGTGCTCCTGTAGCGCAAAGCCACGCTCCTGGGCGATCGAGTGCTGGCAGGCTTCGATCTGGGCGTCGAAGAACTCTTCCACATGGCCGCAGTCCAGGCAGACGAGGTGGTCGTGGTGCTGGCCCTCGTTGAGTTCGAACACCGACTTGCCGCTCTCGAAGTGGTTGCGGCTGAGCAGGCCGGCCTGCTCGAACTGCATCAGCACGCGGTAGACGGTGGCCAGCCCGATGTCGGCGTCCTCGTGCAGCAGCACCTTGTACACATCCTCGGCCGTCAGGTGGCGCTGCTGGGAGCGCTGGAAGATTTCGAGGATCTTGATGCGCGGCAAGGTGGCTTTCAGGCCCGAGCTTTTGAGTTCTTCCGCGTTCGTCATGGGATTGCCTGTCCGGCTGGTGTGGCCTGGGGTCGTGCGCGGCCCTGGTGGCTCGCTAGAATGGCCGGATCATATCGGGATGTGCCGCTCACGGCGGTGTCTACCACCAAAACCACATGGCTGCTCTGACCCGCTTCCCCCACCCCGTGTCGTCCCTCCTGCTCATGGCTGTTGCCATGCTGGCCGGGTGTTCGACCATCTCGTCCGACGGCTCGCTGCTCGGTTTTGTCACGCCCTACCGCATGGAAGTGGTGCAGGGCAACGTCGTCACCCAGGACATGGTGGCGCAGCTGCGCCCCGGCCTGTCGAGCGACCAGGTGCGCACGCTGCTGGGCGCGCCGCTGCTGGCCGACGTGTTCCACGCCAACCGCTGGGACTACGTGTTCACCATCCGCCGCCAGGGCACCGCGCCGCAGCAGCGCCGCGTGACGGTCTTCTTCGAGAACGACCGCGTCTCGCGCTTCGAGGCGGATGCCGTGCCGACCGAGCGCGAGTTCGTCGCCTCGATCGACGCGAGCAAACCGCCGTCGCGCAAGACCGTGCTTGAACTCGACGAGCAGCAACTGCGCGCCATTCCGGTGCCCGCACCCAGCCGCTCCGCCCTGTCGCCGCAGACGGCGGCCAGCGGCCCGGCCCGCTCCTATCCCCCGCTGGAAACCTCTGCCCGATGAACGCTCCCGCCGTTTTCCCGTCCGCCGCCGCGCCGCTGCGCGTTGCCATCGCCGGCTGCACCGGCCGCATGGGCCACATGCTCATCGAAGCCGTCATGGCCGCGGACGACTGCGTGCTCGCCGGCGCGCTCGACCGTGCCGACAGCCCCGCCATCGGCCAGGACGCCTCGGCCTTCCTCGGCAAGGCCAGCGGTGTCCCGATCACGGCTGACCTGCGCGCTGGTCTGCAGGGCGTCGACTGCCTGATCGACTTCACCCGTCCCGAAGGCACGGTGGCGCATCTGGCCGTCTGCCGTGAACTTGGCGTCAAGCTGGTCATCGGCACCACCGGTTTTTCCGATGCCCAGAAGGCCGAGATCGCCGCCGCTGCGCAGGACGTGTCGATCATGATGGCGCCCAACATGAGCGTCGGCGTCAACGTCGTGCTGCGCCTGCTGGACATGGCCGCGCGCGCGCTGAACGAGGGCTACGACATCGAGATCATCGAGGCGCACCACCGCCACAAGGTCGACGCCCCGAGCGGCACCGCGCTGAAGATGGGCGAGGTCGTGGCCAGTGCGCTCGGCCGCGATCTGAAGGAATGCGCTGTCTACGGCCGCGAAGGCGTGACTGGCGAGCGCGACCCGAGCACCATCGGCTTCGCCACCATCCGTGGCGGCGACGTGGTCGGCGACCACACCGTGCTGTTCGCCGGCATCGGCGAGCGCATCGAGATCA
>JBEANV010000231.1:0-2608 GCA_041165285.1 Pseudomonadota bacterium
CCTCGCCGCGGCGGCCGAGGCGGATCTCGCGCTTGATGTCCAGGCCGAGGCTGATGGCGCGGCGCAGCGCGACCTGCTGCGGCGCGAGTCCGCCGATCAGCGGGTCTTCCATGTTGAACACCGTCATCGTCACGTCCGAGCCGGCGATGCGGTATTTGCGGATGCCCTTCTTGGCGAGGTGTGGCGCGAGTTCGCCCTTCACCAGCGCCTGCGGGATGTAGTCGGCCGGCACGCGCTCCAGCAGATCCTGCTCGCCATTGAGGAAAGCGAGCCAGCGCGGCTGGGCTTCCTCGATGATCGACACCTCCACGCGGTCGAGCATGGGGATGCGCCGGCCCTTGAAGCGGGCGAGCAGCGCGTGGCCTTCGGTGTCGTCAGCATTGGGGATGGCGTCGTAGAAACGCTCGCGGTAGCCGGTGAACCGCTCCATCACGATCATCGAGCTGCGCCGCCACTCGGCGAGGCGGAACGGGCCGGTGCCGATCGGGTGTTCCGCGATCTTGTCGCCGTGGAACTCGACGACTTCGCGGGCCATCGCTTCCATGCCGGCCAGCGTGTAGAGGAAGCGGGGCCGCGATTCGCGCAGCCGGAAGCGCAGCGTGTAGCGGTCCAGCGCCTGCGCCCCTTCCACCGGTCGGTTGTAGTCGAAGGGCTTCTTCGCCTTGATCGCTTCGTCGCGCAGCACCTGCAAACCGATGATCCCCTGCTCCTCCAGCGAGGTGTGGCCGGGGCTTTTGGTCGCGGGGTCGTAGTAACGCTTGAGGGTGTAGACGTAGTCCTCGGCGGTCAGCTCGCGGGGTTTGCCCTTGAAGGCCGGGTCGTCGTGGAACAGGATGCCGGGGCGCAGCTTCAGCGTGAAGGTGCGGTGGTCGTCGGCGATCTCGGGCAGCGCGATCGCCGTGCAGGGCCGGATCAGGAAGGGCCGGGCGAGGTGGTCGTACTCCAGCAGCGTCTCGAAGATGTGCGCGGTGATGGTGTGCGAGTAGAGATCGCTCACCTGCGGTGGATCGAAGCCGGTTTCGGCCGCAGGGAAGGCGTAGCGCAGCACCTTGAGCGGTGCCGCCGCGCTGGCCTCGGCCGCGTGCAGCCAGTCCGGGGTGGCCATCAGGCCGGCGCCAGCCGCAGCGGCGGTCAGCAGATCACGTCGCGTCGGGGTCACAGGCGCCTCCGGGGGTTCAGCCGCGAGCGGCGTTGAGCTGATCGCGCGTGGCGATGGCCACGCGGCGGGCCGCTTCAGCGAAGTCCTCCCCGCGGCTGGCGTAAAGCACGGCGCGCGAGCTGTTGACGACGATCGTGCCGGCATCGGTCAGACCCGCCTTTACCGTCGCCTCGGCGTCCCCACCCTGTGCGCCCACGCCGGGGATCAGCAGCGGCAATGTCGGCGCCAGCGCCCGCACCCGCGCAATCTCGGCGGGGAAGGTGGCCCCGACGACAAGCCCGAGCTGGCCGGTCGTGTTCCATTCGCTGTGCGCGAGGTGGGCGAGGTGCTCGAACAGCCGCGGCTGGCCCGGCACGTCGGCCAGGCGCTGCATCTGCCAGTCGTTGCCGCCGGGGTTGGACGTGCGGCACAGCAGGATCACGCCCTTGTCCGCGTAGGCCAGGAACGGCTCGATCGTGTCGCGGCCCATGAACGGCGACAGCGTGACGGCGTCCGCCCGGTAGCGCACGAAGGCTTCGCGGGCGTACTGCTCGGCGGTCGAGCCGATGTCGCCGCGCTTGGCGTCGAGGATCACCGGCACGTCGGGCGCGACCGCCTTCATGTGCGCCATCAACTGTTCGAGCTGGTCCTCGGCGCGGTGGGCGGCGAAGTAGGCGATCTGCGGCTTGAAGGCGCAGACGAGGTCTTTCGTGGCATCGACGATGGCGGCGCAGAAGTCGTAGATCCGCGCCGCGTCACCCGCCCAGGCGCCGGGGAACTTCGACGGCTCGGGGTCGAGGCCGACGCACAGGAGGGAGTGGTTGCGCTGCGTGGCGCGGGCGAGGTGGGTGGTGAAGGTCATGAAGTTTGTGGGTGTTGTCATGTTCACCGCATCAGCAGCAGGGTGGATAACGGCAGGGTGACGATGCGAGGGTCATCACTATAGGCGTCGTCGTTTTGTGTGATCAGCAATCCGAACGGTGCGTTGTAGACGGATTTTTCGATGAAGGACCGCAAGCCGCGGGTATCACCATGATCGATCCGGGTGCGGTATTTGATTTCAACGGGTATCCGCTGGTCACCGACAGTCAGGACAAAATCGACCTCAGGTTCACTGCCTCGTTCCGGGAAGTGATGCACACCGAGATTGATCATCGACTTGAAGAATTGCCCGGCCACACTTTCTGCAATATGTCCCGCCAGCACGCTCAAATGGGGTGCCGCCTGCAAGCCTTGAATGGTCAATGGGACTTGTTCCTGCAACCAAGCCGCCCGCAATGCATGGTCGGACAGGATGATCTTGGCCGATCCCTTGCGTCTTTTCAGACGAAGTTCCAGTGGCTCGATCAGCCTGACCAGCAATGTGGCATCCAGAAATTTCAGATACGCCAAGATCCGGGTCCAGCCGATGTTGGCATTCAACCCAGTTCGAACTTCGTCCAGGTAGCTTTTCTGGGCAGGGGATTGACC
>JBEANV010000232.1:0-3228 GCA_041165285.1 Pseudomonadota bacterium
CAAGATCCCCAAGGAATGCCTGGCCTGAGGCGGCGCAGCGCACCACACGAACCGACCAGACCATTACAGGAGACGACATGCTCAAGGGGATCGACCCACTGCTGACACCGCAGTTGCTGCAGGTGCTGGCGGAGATGGGCCATGGCGACGAGATCATCGTGGCCGACGCCAACTTCACCGCGGCCAGCCTGAGCGTTGGCCCGGACGGACGGCGCAAACCCATCATCCACCTGCCCGGCGCCGGCATCCAGCGCACGGCGCAAGCCTTGCTCAGCCTGCTGCCGCTCGATGTGGCTGTCACCCAGCCGATCGCCTACATGAAGGTCTGCGACACGCCGGACGGCTACCGCAGCCGCCTGCAGCGCGAGGTGATCGAGCTGATCGAGACGGGGGGTCATGCCCGCGCCGACCAGTGCGAGGCGATCGAACGGTTTGCGTTCTACGACCGCGTGCGCACGGCGTTTGCCATCGTGCTGACCAGCGATCTGCAGCCCTACGGCAACTTTCTGTTCAAGAAGGGTGTCATCGGCGAGGCGCTGGACGCCTGACCCTGCCCACTGCCAAGCAGAAGGCCGGCGCAAAGCCGGCCTTTTTTCATGGCTGCACGGGCGCCCGCGCGGCCTGTGCGTTCAGGCGCTCTTGAGCTTGCCCACCACGAACAGCAGCAAGGCCGCGCCGATCACCGACGCGATGTAACTCGCCGGCTGTCCCTGCCCGTACCAGCCGAGCATCTGGCCAGCGTATCCCGCAACGAACGAGCCGGCGATGCCGAGCAGCGTCGTCAGGATGAAGCCCAGCGCCTGCGTGCCGGGAATGATCCACCGTGCCACTAGGCCGATCAGGAAGCCCACGATCACCATCCAAACAATGCCCATCACTCATCTCCTCAGATGTGCCCGCCACCGTGGCGGTACCCCACTGTAGGAGAAAACTGTGAACTTTGTCACTCAGGTTGATCCAGTGGATTGATTTATCAGATTTTGTTCATCTGCAAATTTCACTGGTTCAACTGCGCCCAGACCTTGTCCAGCCGCTTCACGCTGACAGGCTGCGGCGTGCGCAGCTCCTGCGCGAACAGGCTGACCCGCAGCTCCTCCAGCAGCCAGCGGTATTCGGTCAGGCGGCTGTCGTCGGTGCCTTTGAGATCGGCGAGGCGGCGGGTGTAGCGGGTTTCCAGCGGGCGCAGCTCGGTCAGGCGCTGCGCATCCCGGACGGGGTCGGCGCGCCACTTGTCCAGCCGCAGCACGACGGCCTTGAGGTAGCGCGGCAGGTGGTGGAGCTGTGACCAGTGCGTCTGCGCGATGAAGCGCTTCGGCACGAGGAGCTGCAACTGGCCGGTGATGTCGTCGGCCACGTCCTTGGGCACGCGGGTGTCCTTGAGCTTGCGCAGCGCGGCGGCGTAGTCGATCAGGATGGTGCCGGCCGTGCGTGCGACTTCCTGCGCGATCAGGTTCAGGCGGGGCCGGCCTTCGTCGAGACGCTGCTGGAAGGCTCGGGCGTCGGTCGGCAGCGGATCGGCCAGGAACGCCCGCGTCAGCGCCACGTCGATGATCTGGTCGCGCAACTCCTCCTGCGTGCCCAGCGGCATGAAGGCCACCGACATCTTCTGCAGGTCCGGGATGTTCTTCTCCAGGTACTTCAGCGGCTCCTTGAGGTTCAGCGCCACCAGCCGGCGCAGGCCATGGCGGTGTTTCATGGCGGCGGCGTCCGGCTCGTCGAACACCTCGATCTCGACGTGCGTCGTGCGATCGATCAGCGCCGGGAAGCCGATCAGCGTCTGGCCGGCCTTGCGGATCTCCATCAACTCGGGGAGTTCGCCGAAGGTCCAGGTGGTGTAGTGCGCGGCCGGGGAACCCCCTCCCCGGCCCTCCCCCGCTGGGGGAGGGAGAGAAGACGGGACCGGAGACGGCAAGGCCCGCGAGCCTTGCGCAGCCCCGGTCTTGCTCCCTCCCCCAGCGGGGGAGGGTTGGGGAGGGGGCACCCCCCGCGCAGCCACCTTCAACCCCGCCAGCGCCTGAAACGCCGTCCGCGCCTGCCCCCCCAGCTCCGCCTTCAACGCCGCCAGGTTCCGCCCCATCCCCAACTGCCGCCCGTGCTCATCCACGACGCGGAAGTTCATGAACAGGTGCGCCGCCACCATCTCCAGCTTGAAATCGTTGCGCTGCACGGCGATCTGGCTCCGCTCGCGCACCGCCTTGAGCAGCACATCGACCAGCGGCCCCTGTGCGAACGGATTCAGCTCGGCGAACTCGGCGACGTAATCCGGCAAGGGCGCCAGCCGCGAGCGTGGACGCTGGTGCAGGCTCTTGACCAGCGCCAGCACCTTCGCCTCCAGCATCCCCGGCACCAGCCACTCGCAGCGTTCCTCGCTCACCTGGTTCAGCGCGTAGATCGGCACCGTCACCGTCACGCCGTCCTTGGGGTCGCCGGGGCTGTGCAGGTACTCGGCGGTGCAGTCGATGCCACCGAGCCGCAGCGTCTTCGGGAACGCGGCCGTCGTGATCCCGGCCGCTTCGTGGCGCATCAGCTCGTCGCGGGTCAGGTGCAGCAGCTTCGGCCCGGACAGCTCCGCCTTGCTCTCGTGGCGGTACCAGCGTTCGAAGGTCGCGCCGCTCACCACATCGCGGGGCAGCTGCGCGTCGTAGTAGGCGTGGATCAGCTCGTCGTCCACCAGCACGTCCTGGCGGCGCGACTTGTGCTCCAGCTCTTCCACCTGCCGGATCAGCTTCTGGTTGTGGGCGAGGAAGGGAAGCTTGGTCTCCCACTCGCCGTTGACCAGCGCCTCGCGGATGAAGATCTCGCGCGCGGCCGGGGCATCGACGTTGCCGAAGTTCACCCGGCGGTTGCTGTAGATGACGATGCCGTAGAGCGTGGCCCGCTCCAGCGCGGTGACCTCGGCGGCCTTCTTCTCCCAGTGCGGCTCCAGCAGCTGGACCTTGAGCAGGTGGCCGGCGATCTGCGGGATCCACTGCGGCTCGATGGCGGCGATGCCGCGGCCGAACAGGCGCGTGGTTTCGACCAGCTCGGCGGCCACGATCCAGCGCCCGGGCTTCTTGCTGAGGTGCACGCCCGGGTGGCGCCAGACCTTGATGCCGCGCGCGCCCAGGTACCACTCGTCGTCGTCCGCCTTCAGGCCGACGTTGCCGAGCAGGCCCGCCAGCATCGACAAGTGCAGTTGCTCATAGGTCGCGGCCGTGCCGTTCAGGCGCCAGCCCTGCTCGGCAACCA
>JBEANV010000233.1:0-2858 GCA_041165285.1 Pseudomonadota bacterium
CCTGAGGCACCGGGATCAGGTTCACGGCGCGCTGCACCGAGGCCGGCCGGCTGTCGAGGTTGTAGCTGGGCCCGACGAATGGCACGTCCGCCACGGTCAACCCTCCAGGAAGCGCTCGAAGTGGCTGCGCCGGTCGCTGGAGCCGCATACGTCGAGCTGCGGCACCACGAAGTTAGTGCGCTTGATGTTGCGCCGGGCCAGGGCCGCGTTGCGCGCCACGGTGGGCGGCACCTCGCGCTCATAGTCGGCCGCCACCTCTTCGGCCAGGCTGAGCACCAATGCCCGCTCGTAGCCGGGCGGTAGGGTATAGCTGGTGGTGAGGCTGGCGAAGGACGAGATGCGCTGCTGCACCACCAGGCTGAGTATCACGGCCTGGGCTGCGCGCGGATGAAAGTTCAGCACCCCGTTGGCCAAGGTGGGGTTGTAGAACACCCAGCGTGGCCCGAGGCTGCTGACGGCCTTCAGCCCGATGCTGTTGAACTCGTCCTCGGTGACCGTCTCAATGGGGTAGTCGATCCCGCCAGCCGTGAAGAAGCAGCCGGCCTCCAGCCGCACCGGGCGCGGCGTGGCCACGAGTTGGCCCGTGGGGCCGATGGTGCGCGTCTGGGTGTTCGCCGGCAGCGTGCCGGTGATAGTGGTCGTGGCGTAGGCGTAAAGACTCTCAACGGCCCAGCCGTCCAGCATCGTGTTCAGGCTGATGAGGCAAGCTGAGGCATCGCCCGCATCCACGGCCTCGCCGGGCGCGACGATGCCGAGCTTGCCAAGGGCTTGGCGGATGATGCTGTTGGCGGTGGTCAAGCGTCAGGCCCGGCGGGGCTTCTGGCGCGCCTGCGGGGCTTCTGGCGCTGGCGCGCGCTGCGCGATGAAGACCGGGATCTCGGGCGCATGCAGCGCACTGAGCGTGTCGTTCAGTGCGTCCAGGTGCTCGCCGTCGTCTCCGGCCCCCGCCTGCTGGCCGATCAACTCCAGCGCGGTATCGATGATGCGCCTGGCCGTCACCGGCGCCCACGCGCCCGCGGCCTTCTCGGCACGGCTGCGCGGGAAGCGCGTCCATCCGGCGGCAACCAGCGCGGGCGCCTCTTCGGGCGCCACATGCCGGCAGCCGTGCCGGGGGTGCTTCACCAGGATCACACTGTCACCTCTTCCCACACGAACGACCAGATGGAGGCACTCGTGAGCGCGGCCGATGCGTAGCTGGCCACGAAGTACCCGGGCGGAATGACAAGCGAACCGTCCACCTGGTACTGCAGGCCGGGCTGCAGGCCGTAGCCGGTGGTGGCCAAGCTTCCGATGGTGCCGAAGATGCGCTCCAGCACCGGCGTGGCGATGGTGGCGCTGTTTGAGCCCACAGCGACCGACGCGCCGCCGCCCACCAAGCAGTTGCGCGGCGTGAGCGATCCGGCTGCAGCGCCCGAGCCGGTCATGATGCCGAGTGCGCCGGCCGCGCCGGCCGCGATTTGGCCCACCCCCACATGCAACAGCACCAGGTTCTTTCCGGAGCCGCTGGGGTTTGCCACTGACAGGCCGGTGAAGGTGGTAGCCAGGCCGGCCGTGTTGCTTACGGCGGCTTGGTTGGCGAGCGAGAACAGTGTTCCGCGCTTGGCCTGCTCGTAGTAGCGGCCATGCAGTTGACTGATGATCTGATCGCCCTGGTTGCCGACGCGCAAGGTCGGCTGCGAACCGTCGCCGTACTGGGCGGCGCCAACGAGTCCTTGAGAGAACATGGTCAATACTCCTGGGTGGCGCTGACCCGCATCGCATGCGGGTCCTCGGCCGGATTGCTTGGGCTGCTGCCGTGCAGGTACATCGAGATCACCTGCAGCTCGATGAGGATGTTCACGAGCAGCAGCTCGGAGAGCGGCAGATCCGTGACCGGCGGCGTGATGGCCCGAAAGCCGCCGGTCTTCGGATCAAAGAGGCGCAGAGCCATGGCGCATCACGAGGTGGCGAACGGATCGGCGTTCGTGCCGCTGCCCACCACCAGGCCCTCTACATACCAGACTGTCGAGGAAAGCGCCGTGAACTTGATGCGCCCGCCGATCAGGCCGCCCGTGTCGGTGCCGTTCATCGAGATGGCCACGTGCGTGGTGCCGTTGGCCTGGAACACGTCGCCCGACGCGGCCACCGTGAGGTTGCCGGCGATCACGCCACCCAGCAGGAACTGCGTCGCGGCGGCGGTGATCACCTTCGCCGCATTGGTCGTGATCGCCACCGATACACCGAATTCGAATTGCATGCCCTTGACGGGCGTGGGCAGCGTGTAGATCGTGCCGGCCGCGCGGTCGAAGAGGCACAGCGCGCCGGCTTCCTCGGCCAGCAAGGTGCGGGTGGCCACGGCCTCGGAGATCACCTCTCTGTGCAGGCCGGTGGCGATGCAGCCGCTCGGGCCGCCGTAGCCCAGGCGTTCGAGATCGGCGGAAATGCCGGAAGAGTTGGATGCCATGTCGTGCTCCTTATGCGTTCGCCGCGCCGATCATTCGGCAGCCCCACTCAGGCCGCAGAGCGGCCATGCCGTAGAGGATGTCGAGCCGCATCAGCAGTTCATCGTTGCGGATGTCCGAGTCGTACCAGACGCGGATGGACAGGCCATCCTGGGTCATGCGCGAGCACTCGCCGGGCATGATGGGGAGGTCGGCCGTGACGAACTGATAGGCCTCCTTGTGGTACATGAGCGACTGCACATAGTTCGTGCTGGCCGAGCCCACGAACACGATGTCGGCGTTGTCCGCCGGCGTGCCGCTGCAGTTCTGCCGCGGGTTCGTGGTGTCGTAGATCATGGCCGGTGAGAACGTGATGCTGGTCGTGGTCGCCGAGGTCACCACGAACTGCTTCAGGTGCGGGTACGCCGTCTTGGTCTC
>JBEANV010000234.1:0-17412 GCA_041165285.1 Pseudomonadota bacterium
GGCCGGCTCCACCGCGCCCCAGCACTGGCGGATGCGGCCGGGGTGGCGCTGCCACATCGCATGGACGTAGTCGTTGTCGCAGGGCACGGTCGCCACCGTCGTCTCCAGGTCGAGCGCGACGAGGCAGGCTTCGACGTTCGCCTCGGTGAACTCGGCGATCACGTCCTCCTCGGACTTGGCCACCCACTCGCGTTTCCAGTAGCGCGCCAGCTCGGCGGGGTAGGGGCCTTGGGCGTCGATCCAGCGTTGGGTGCCGGGGTAGCAGTGCAGGTCGATGATGCGCATGGGGTCAGTCCTGGTGCGTGTTGCGGGTGTCGTGCGTGTTCTGGGGGTTCAGTTCGGCGGCGATGCGCTCGGCCAGCGCCTTCTTCGACACCTTGCCGAAGGTCGAGACGGGAAAATCGGCCACGACTTCCAGCCGCTCGGGCAGCTTGAACTTGGCGATCTCGTGCGTGAGCAGGAAGGCGACCAGCTCTTTCAGCGCGAGCGTGTGTCCGGTGCGCAGGACCGCGTAGGCGCACATCTTCTCGCCCATCGCCGCGTCCGGCATCGGCACGCAGGCGACGTTCTGCACCGCCGGGTGCTGCAGGATCAGGTTCTCGATCTCCTCGGCGCTGATCTTCTCGCCGCCCCGGTTGATCAGGTCTTTCTTGCGGCCTTCGACCACGTAGTTCCCCGACGGATGCCGGCGCATCAGGTCGCCGGAGCGGTAGAAACCATCGGGCGTGAACTGCCGGGCGTTGTACTCGGGCACGCCGAAGTAGCCGCGCAGCGTGTACGGCCCCCGGCAGGCGAGTTCGCCCACCGCACCCTCGGCCACCTCCGCCCCGTCGTCGTCGATCAGCCGCACCTCGTCGTCGGCGCAGACCGGCCGGCCGCAGGTCTCCAGCAGCACCTCCTCCGGATCACCCCGGCGCACGAACATCAGCAGCCCTTCGCTCATGCCGAAGTTCTCCTGCACGAAGGCGTTGGCAAAAAGCTGCCGGGTGCGCAGCCGCACCTCGGGCTGCATCCGCTGGCCGCCGCTCTGGATCTGCTCGACCGAGGCGAGGTCGAAGCCGCCGATCGACGGGTCGTTGATCAGGCGGATCAGCAATGCAGGGACGACCTTCAGGTGCGTGACGCGGTGCTGCTGGATCAGCGCGAACATCTCGGCGGGCCGGGTGTTGGCGTGCAGCACGACGGTGGCGCCGTGGAACAGGAAACCCTGGATGCCGGGGCAGGCCAGCGGCAGGTTGTGCGCGATCGGCAGCACCAGCAGCAGCACCGAATCCCGCCCGACCCCGGCCACCTCGGACGCCACCTTCGAGTTGTAGGCGTAGTCGTTGTGGGTGCGCGGGATCAGCTTGGGGATGCCGGTCGTGCCTCCCGAAAGCTGGAAGATGCACGGGTCGGTCGGCGTGAAGGCGTGGCCGTCGAGGGCGTGCAGGTCGGCGGGCGGGCGCGTGGCCGGCCGCGTGATCAGCTCGGTCAGCGAGTGCTCGCCCGGCCCCGCCTCGCCCAGCACGAGGCGCAGTTGCAGGCAGGGCTGCTCGGCCTGGATGCGCTCGACCATCGGCCCGAAGCGGAAGTCGCCGACCTGCGCCGGGTAGACCGCGCAGCGCGCCTGCGCCAGCCGCGTGAACTGGCTGATCTCGGCGTGGCGGTGCGTGACCAGCGCGGCGATCGGGATGGCGCCGAGCTTCTGCAGCGCGAAGTACAGCACCACGAACTCGGCCACGTTGGGCAGCACCGGCACCACGCGGTCGAGCGGACGCAGGCCCAGGTCGAGCAGGTTCAGCGCGAGGTTGGTGCTGTCGGCGTCGAGCTGCGCGTAGGTCCAGCGGCGCTCGCCGTCGATCAGTGCGGTGCGCGGCCCGAAGCGGTCGAACACGGCGGCGAACTCGCGGGCGAGCGTGCGGTCCTGCCAGTAGCCCTTGGCGCGGTAGTCCTGCGCGAAGGCGGGCGGAAAGGGAACGAATCCGTCGAGCATGGCGGCCTCTGCGGGTCAGGTCGAGCTGGTGAAGCCGCCGTCGATGACGACGACCTCGCCCGTGACGAAGCGGTTGGCGGTGAGCAGGTTCAGCATCACCTCGGCCACGTCGTCCGCCGTGACGCAGCGCCTGAGCGGCGTGGCCTTGGCGCGGGCGCCCATCAGCGCGTCGTACTTCTCGCCGAGCATGCGCTCCATCCAGTCGCCTTCCATCCAGCCCGGCGCGACGGCGTTGACGCGGATGTCCGGGCCGAGGTTCCACGCCAGCGTCTTGGTCAGGTTGACGATGGCGGCCTTGCTCGCGGCGTAGGGCGGCGGCTGCGGGCCGGGGCGCAGGCCGACGATGCTGGCGGTGTTGACGATGGCTGGCTCGCCACCCTGTGCGCGGCTCTTCTTCAGCCAGGGCACGGCGGCGCGGCTGACCTGGAAGGTGCCGCGTACGTTGACCGCGAAGGTGCGGTCCCACTCGGCCATGTCGAGGCTGTCGAGGTCTTTCACCTTCCATTTCGCGGTGGTGCCGGCGTTGTTGACCAGCGCGTCGAGGTGGCCGAACGCCGCGCCGACGGCGGCCAGCGTGGCGCGCACCGCGTCGTCGTCGGCAACATCGCAGCGCAGCGTCAGCACTTCGGCGCCGAGGGTGCGGGCCTCGGTGGCGGTGGCCTCGGCGGCGTCGGCGCTGCTGCCGTAGACGAGGGCGACATCGAAGCCGCTGCGGGCCAGGGCCAGCACGGCGGCGCGGCCGATGCCGGTGGCGCCACCCGTGACGAGGGCTTTCTTGCGGGGGGTCATGGCGTGGCTCATTGCGGTTGCAGGCCGAGTTCGTTGACCAGCTTCTTCATCGCCTTCTGCTGCGACGCGAAGAACTCGCGGGCGCCGGCCACGCTGTCGCGCCGGGGGTAGATGCCAAGTTCGGCGAAGCGGGCGGTGATCTCGGGCGAGGCGGTGACGCGGTTGACATCGGCGTTGACCTGCTCGATGACGGCGGCGGGCGTGCCGGCCGGGGCGATGATCTGGAACCAGCCGATGACCTCGTAGCCGGGGTAGGTCTCGGCCACGGTCGGGATGTCGATGCCGGGCAGCCGCTGCGCCGAGGTCACCGCCAGCGCCTTGAGCCGGCCCGAGCGGACGTGCTGCAGCAGGCCGGGGATGCCATCGGCGGTCACGGTGGCGTCTCCGGCGATGACGGCGGTGATGGCGGCGGGCGGTCCCGGGTACGGCACGGTGAACAGGCCCATGTCGCCGCTCTTGCTGACCAGCTCGCCCGCGAGGTGCGGCAGCGAGTTGGGCTGCGGTGCGGCGAAGTTGATCTTGCCGGGGTTGGCCTTGGCGTGGCGGGCGAGGTCGGCGAGGCTGCCCACCGGGTTGGCCGCGTTCGTCACCAGCATCAGCGGGCTGGTGCCGACGGTGGCCACCGAGGTCAGTTCGGTGTCGGGGTTGAACTGCGGGTTCTTGTAGACCAGCGGCGTGATGGTGCCCATCGCGGCCGGCACGAACCCGAGCGTGTAGCCATCGGCCGCCGAACGCGCCAGCGCCGACATGCCGGGAATGCCGCCCGCGCCGGGCCTGTTCTCGACGATCAGCGTCTTGCCCCACAGGGCGCCGAGCCGTTCGGCCAGCAGGCGGGCGATCACGTCCGGCGCGGCACCGGGCGCGGCCGGCACGATCAGCTTGACGGGGCGATTCGGGTAGTCCTGCGCGGCGGCAGGTTGCCCGGTCAAGGCCAGGGTGGCCAGCGCACAGGCGGCCAGCGCCGTGCGGCGGGTGGGGGTGGATGCCATGTCTTGTCTCCGGATGTGGTCTTGTGTGGCGCGATGGTGGGCGCACAGGGGATGACCGGGAAGATCGCAGAAAAATCCGGCTGATGCGTTTTGGGCATCGCACGGGCCGCCGGCATCGGTAGCATCGCCGCCATGAAACTCGCCCAGCTCCGCGACCTGATCGCCGTCGTCGAACACGGCAGCCTGCGCGCTGCTGCCCGCCACCTCGGCGCCGCGCAGCCGCTGATGACGCGCAGCATCCGGGCGCTGGAGCAGGAACTCGGGGCGCCGCTGTTCGAGCGGGGCGCCCGCGGCATGGCGCTGACCCCCGCCGGGCAGGCGTTCTACCGGCGCGTTCACGCGGTGGTGCGCGACCTGGAGCGGGCCCGCGACGAGGTGCGCCAGGCTCAGGGTGACGGTGGTGGCACGGTCGTCGCGGGGCTGTCGATCATGCCGCACGTCGGGATGCTGCCGCAGGCGCTGCCGGTGTTCCGCCAGCGTTACCCCGCCGTGCGGCTGCAGCTCATCGAGGGGCTGTTCCCGGCGCTGGAAACGCCGCTGCGCGAGGGGCAGATCGACTTCTACCTCGGCGCCTCACCGCAGAAGCCGCCGGGGTCGGGGCTGACGGTGCAGACGCTGTTCTCGAACCAGCGGGCGGTGGTGGCACGGCGGGCACACCCGATGGCCAGCGCCACGTCGTTGCGCGACCTAGCCCGGCTCGACTGGGCCACGCCGTCGATCGACTACCGCGCCGAGGACGATCTGGCTGCGCTGTTCGCCAGCCACGGCTTGCCCGCGCCGCGCATCGTGCTGCAGGCGGGCAGTGCGCTGTCGCTGACGGTCGCGCTGGCGTGCTCGGACCTGCTGGCGATGCTGCCCCGGCAGTGGAGCGACTTCGCGCTGGCGGGCGAGGCGCTGCGGGTGATCGCGGTGCGCGAGGTGCTGCCGGCGCCGGACATCGTGCTGATCCGCCGACCCGACCTGCCGCTCACACCCGCGGCAGAGCATCTGGTGGACCTGATGCTCCGCCACGCGCCGGTTCAGCTCACCCCGTGATCGTCTCGACCTCGAAGCTCGTCAGCAGCAGCGCGTCAAACGGGTTGTAGACGCCGGTGCCGCCCCAGTTGTAGCCGTTGTACCAGTGGCGGATCTCGTTGCCGAGGGCGGTCAGCGTCAGCGTTGCCATGACCGGAAGCGAAGGTTCAGGTCTGGACGGCCGCGTTCCAGCCTTGCGCATGCTGGCGCAGCGCCGAATCAGACGGTCCGTCAGGCGGCAAGCAGACCACCCAGGTCTCCGCCGAATCCACCTGACCCGCCGACTGCCGCCCCCAGTGCGCCAGCCGCCACGCACCGCGCGCCGTGCCCTCCAGCGCGTCGGAGCTGCTCACCCAGGTGCGCGTAGTCGTTGGTCAGGTGGCGCAGCAGCGGCGCGTTGTGCGCGGCGACCACGCCGGGGTCGATCAGGGTGCTCATGGCGGTTCCTTGTCCGCGAGCGCGGCCAGCGGATCCAGATCGACCGAGTTGACGAACTCCAGCACCTCGGGCGCCATGTTCAGGTGCAGCAGCTTCGGCGCCCCTTCGGCGGACAGGCCGCGTAGGCCGGGATGGGCCGCGTCGTAAGCGGCAAGCTGCTGCCCCAGTTCATGGCCAGGTCGCAGCCAGGGCATCCAGCCGACCGTGCCTTCGAAGACCTGCTGCGTGATCGCCTCGGAATTCACCATCGCGGCGATGGCGATCACCGCGTCCGGGTGCATGTGATCGACGTGGTCGTATGGCAGCGACGAGTGCAGCGGCGTATCGATCGAGGCGGCGCGGCTGTTGAGGTTGAAGGTGCAGTGCGGCAGGTAGCCGACCATCTCGTCTTCGTGCGCCAAGCCGTGGTACAGGCCCTTGAGCGCCCGCAGCTTGTCCATGTACAAGGTCGAGAAGCCGTCGAGCTTCATCGATCCGACATCCCCGCCCGAACCCTTGACCCACAGCACCTCGACGGACTCGCCGGTGAGCGGATCGGTCTGCAGGAGCTTGGCTGACGTGTTGCCGCCGCCGTAGTTGGTGATGCGCAGGTCGGAGCCGAGCAGGTTCGAGCGGTACAGCAGCAGACCCGGTGCATCGAGCGTGGCGGCACGGGTGTCGTCCCAGCGCGGAAAGGAGGTGGTGCGCGTGACCACATCGACCGCCCCGCCCGGGGCATACGGCACGACGATCTTCACCGGCTTGGCGGGCCAGGTCTGGGCCTGGGCCAAGGTTGTGAAGGCCAGCCAGACAGCGGCACCGAAGACACTGGAACGGATCGGGTTCATGGGGACTTTATGGAGGGTCTCCGTGCAGGACGGCCAGCGCATTGCGCACCGACGCCACGCCCATCTTCACGTAGGCATCGGCCGTGACGCCGCCGATGTGGGGACTCAGGACGATGCGCGGTTCGCCCTGAAAGGGGTGCGGCGAGGCCATCGGCTCGACCGCGAAGCTGTCCAGCCCGGCCGCCGCGACCTGGCCGCTGCGCACCGCCGCCAGCAGCGCCGGCTCGTCGATCAGCCCGCCGCGCGCGGTGTTGACCAGGATCACGCCCGGCTTGCACGCCGCTAGCGTCTGCGCGTTGACGAGCCGGGCGTTGTCGGCCGTCAACGGGCAGTGCAGCGACAGGGCATCGGACTCGCGCCAGATCGTCTCCAGGCTGGCTGTCTCGACGCAGGCCGGCAGGTCTTGGGCGTAAGGGTCGAAGCCGAGCACGCGCATCCCCATCGCATCGGCCATCCGGGCGAACCGCTGGCCAATGGCGCCGAGGCCGACCACGCCGACGGTGCGGCCTTCCAGTTCGACGCCCTTGTGCGTGGCCTTGTCCCAGTGGCCGGCGTGCATGCGCGCGTTCAGCGTCACCACCGACTTGGCACACGCCAGCAGCAGCGCCAGGGCCTGTTCGGCCACCGCCGCCGCGTTGGCCCCGACGGCGGCGACCACCCGGATGCCGCGTGCGGCGGCGGCCACCTTGTCGATGGTGTCGGTGCCACTGCCATGTTTCGAGATGACCTTCAGGCTGGGTGCGGCGTCCATCGCGGCAGCGCCCACCTTGCTGTAGCGCACGATGATGGCCACCGGGTCGTGCTGCCGGCACAGCGCGACGATCTCGTCCTCGGTCGGCGTCTTGCCGGTGTAGACCACCTCGTGGTCCTGCAACAGCGCGAGCGCCTGCGCGGCCAGGTCGCTGCCCGTGACCAGGAAGACCGGCTTCTTCAACGGTGTCGCGGTGCTCACAGCGTCTCGCCTTCCCCGATCACGCCAGCGGCGCGCAACGTCCCCTCCAGCCAGGCCGGACGCAGCGCCTTGCGGCTCTGGATGTCGGCGATGCGCTTCGTTTCGGCCGCTACCTTCGCGGCCGCGAGCACCAGCATCGCGGGCACTTGCTCGCGCTCGATCACGGTCACGCCGTCGGCATCGCCCACCACCAGATCCCCGGGCCGCACGGTGACGCCGCCGACCGAGACGGGGTGGTTCAGCCGGCCCGCGACGCTCTTCGTCGGCCCGTTGGGGTTGAGGCCGGCGGCGAACATCGGGAAGCCGAGGGCGCGGATCGCCTCGCTGTCGCGCACCGCGCCGTCGATCACCACCGCCGCGATGCCCAGCGCCACCGCCTGCTGGCTCATGATCTCGCCCATCAGCGCCGCACTCAGGTCGCCCTTGCCATCGACCACGATCACGTCGCCCGGCCGCGCCACCGCGAGTGCTGCATGGATCATCAGGTTGTCGCCCGGGCGCAGCTCGACCGTGAGCGCGGGGCCGGCGAAGCGCATGCTCGGCGCCAGCGGCGCGATGCGGCCGTGCAGCCCGCCGCGACGGCCGGCCACGTCGGCGAAGATCGAGGACGGGAACTGCGCGGCCTGGGCGACGACCTCTGGCTCGACGCGTGCGAAGTCGCGGATCACGTCGGGCAATGCAGCGGCTGGACTCATGGGAATCTCCTTTGAAATCGGGAACGGGGGGTGAAGCTCAGTCCACCTTGGCGCCAGAGTCCTTGACGACCTTGCCCCAGCGGGGGATCTCGTCCTTGATCAGTGCCGCGAACTGCTCGGGCGTGCCACCGGCGGGGTCGGCACCCTCGTCGCTCAGGCGCTTGAACAGCTCGGGGTGCTTGAGTGCCTTGTTGAACTCGGCGTTGAGCCGGGCGATCACGTCCTTCGGCGTCCCGGCCGGGGCCAGCAGACCGAACCAGGTGGTCGCATCGAAGCCCTTGTAGCCGGACTCGTTGATCGTCGGCACGGTCGGAATGTCATCGACCCGCTTGGCCGACGTCACCGCCAGCGCCCGCAGCTTGCCTTGCTTGATGTGGCCGATGAGCGTGGGCACCGAGGACATGTACAGCTCGACGTTGCCGCTGATGACATCGGTCAGCGCCTGGTTGGCCCCCTTGTAGGGAACATGCTGCGTCTGGATGCCGGCGGCCTTCTGGAACAGCTCGCTGGTCAGGTGGGCGACGGTGCCGTTGCCGGGCGAGGCGAAGTTCAACTGGCCCGGTTTGGCCTTGGCCGCGGTCACCACCTCGGCCAGCGTCTTGTAAGGCGAGCCGCTGCCCGTGACCATCACCAGCGGCGCATGGGCCAGCAGGACGATCGGTGCCAGATCCTTCTGCGAGTCGTAGGGCATCTTGGCGTAGAGCGTCGAGTTGATCGCCAGGTTGCTGGTCTGGCCGATCACGATGGTGTAGCCGTCGGCCGGGGACTTCGCCGCCGCGTCCACACCGAGGTTGCCGCCTGCACCGGACTTGTTGTCGATGACGAAGGTCCAGCCGGTGCTGGCGGCCACGCGCTGGCTCGTCTCGCGGGCGATGATGTCAGTGCCGCCGCCGGGCGGGAACGGCACGACGAGGCGGATCGGCTTGGCCGGCCATGCCTGGGCCTGGACGCCGGCACTGGCTACCACGGCCGTCAAGGCCACCAAACCCAGCAGGGTCTGTCGAACGATCTTCATGTTTGTCTCCAACGGGGGATCGGTTGTCATCAGTTGTCTTGTGCAGCCAGTATTGAAGGCATGACCGATTCGGTCCAATCCATAATTTCTTCCAATACATTGATGAGACTTTTGGTATGGGGACGGACATGGACCTGCGCGACCTGCGCTACTTCGAGACCATCGCCGAGCTGGAGCACATCGGCCGGGCCACCGAGCGGCTGCACCGCACACAGCCCGCGCTGACCAGTTGCGTGCGGCGCCTGGAAGCCGCCTGTGGGGCACCGCTGCTGGAAAAATCCGGCCGAGGCATCCGGCTGACGGCGGCGGGCAAGGTGCTGCTCAAGTGGGCGCAGCGCATGCGCTTCGACGTGGAGGACGCACAGCGCGAGATCGGTGACATTGGCCGGGGACTCTCGGGGCACATCCGCATCGGCATCGTGCCCACCGCCGCGCAGTTCCTGCTGCCGCCGGTCGCCCGCCAACTGATGCAGCAGGCGCCCGAGGTCACGCTGCGCACGGTGGTGGGGCTGATCGACACCCTCAGGCCGCAGCTCAGGGCCGGTGAACTCGATCTGGTGGTCGGCACGGAAAGCCCCGAGGAGCCGGGGTTCACGTCACAGCGGCTGGCCGAGGACGTGATCGTCGTGGCCGCGAGCGCCACGCACGAGGTGCTGCGCAGACAGCCGACGCTGCGCGACCTCACCTCCTACCGCTGGGTGCTGCAGCCGCCCGGCGCACCCACGCGGGACTGGCTGGACCACACCTTCGACCGCAAGCGCCTGCCCCGACCGCAGGTGCAGGTCGAGAGCACGATGCTGCTGATGCTGCCGGCGCTCATCGCCGAGACCGGCCTGCTGAGCTTCATCTCGCGGCACCACCTTGAAGCGGCGGACGGCCGCTCGCCGCTGCGCGAGGTCGCGCTGAAGGAGACGACGATGCGGCGCCGGCTGGTGGTCACCTACCGGACCCACAGCTACCTGTCGCCGGCTGCGCGGCTGCTGATCAACTTGTTCGGAAACCTCGGGCAGCACCCCCTGCCGCTGGACACATGAAATCGCTCAACCTGCGCCACCTCCGCATCTTCGAGACCATCGCCAGTTGCGGCAGCTTCTCGCGGGCAGCCGAGCAGCTCGACATGAGCCAACCGGCGGTGTCGATGCAGTTGCGCCAGCTCGAAACCGACCTCTGCACGGTGCTGTTCGAGCGCCCGCAACGACAGAAGCTGACCGACGCAGGGCAGGAGCTTCTCCACCACGCCCGCGTGCTGTTGGCGCAGGCCCGTGCCGCCGAGGACGCGATGGGCGCTTACGAGACGGCGACCGGCAAGCCAGACCAGCGTGGCGCACGCGGACTGCTGCACCTGGGGGCCCATGATAGGCACCATGATAATTTTCATTATCATGGTGCCTGAATAATTTCATCATCTCGTGCCTGCCTGGATCACGCCCACACCAAGTGCTTGATCTGGCAGCACTTTTGGCCTTCCGTCCGGGCCCGCCCCTGTCGTTGCCCGCCGAACTGCCTGAGCGCGTGAACACGGGCTTACACGACTTGCGGCACATGGATCTCCAGCGGCACCAGTGTCTGCCGCAGCTTGTCGTCCTCCGGGTGGGCCAGCACATCTGCCATCTGCGCGACCAGCCCGCTGCACAGCAGGGGCAGCGGGTGCGAGAACACCGCGTGGAGCTGGCCGCCGAGCAGCGCGGAGCGGGTGATGCTGGTCAGCTCGTTGCCGACGCCGATGATGCGGTGGTCGGATTTCCGGGTCCGCAGCGCCCGCATCACGCCCTCGACGCCGCTGCCGCCGATGAAGAAGCCGCACAGATCGGGGTGCTGGTGGAACAGATCGTGCGTGCGCTCCTCGCCGTAGTCCTCGCTCTCCAGGGTCGTGATCGTTTCCAGCAGCTCGAACTGGGGCGCGTGCTCGCGGATGTAGCTGCGGAAGGTGATCTCGCTGAGTTCCTGGCACTGGAAGCGCGGACTGCCGACGTACATCACGACTTTGCCCGGCGTGCGCGCCAGCTCGGTGATGAACCATGCAGCGGTGCGTCCTAGTTTGCGGTTGTCCATGCCGGTGTACCCGGCGCGCTGCTCGGCGCTGAGGTCCGAGATGAGCGCGAACACCGGCACGCCCTGCACCTTCAGGTCGTGGATCGCCCCCGTGACCAGCGGATGGTCGGCCACCACGACCGCCAGCGCGTCCACCTTCGCGCCCAGCAGCCGGATGTGCTCGGCCACCTGCTCGGGCGACTGGCTCTTGACGTAGTCCACCACGGCCTTGCCCCGGATGTCGGGCGATCCCCGCGTGGCGCTGTCCAGTTCCGCCGCGAGGCCTTTGTAGAACACTGCGTCGGGCCGCTGCAGCAGGAAACCCAGCGTGCGCCGTGGCCGGACATCGCGCAGCCGCTCGCGGATCACGCCCGCCGCGAAGTAGCCCAGCGACTCTGCCGCCTCGCGGATGTGCTGGGCCGTGTCCGAGCGCACGTTGGCGCGGCCGTTGAGCACGCGGTCCACGGTGGACACGCTGTGACCGGAGACACGGGCCACGTCTTCCATGGTGATCCGGGAGGAGATTTTTCCTGTCATTGGACTGTCAACGCGATGAAGGGGAATGGTGGGTTTTGGTGATTGATGATTTCATGTGCAGGTGAAAATTGACAGGCAAGTCAGGGATTTTACCTATCAAAAAATACTCGCTTGACAGGAATCCATCATTTGACCGTCCGCTCATGACAGTTGCTGAAGGCTTATTTGGCGAGATGCTGCAAGGAATGCCACAGCGGACAGATATCTCATTAGAGTGGAACTCATGCAATGACCGATCACAAAACCGTCTGCCCATTCGTCTGGCTGGGTAGCCGGGGCAGATATTGGTTGTTTCACGCCATGCGGCAACATTCTAAGGAGACAGACATGAAAGTACGAAACAAGTTGGTGGGTGCGATCGCCGTGGCGATGCTCATGGTCAATATGCCGGCCATGGCCGCAAAGATTTTCGTGATCGGTGGCAAGCCGGACGATCCGTTCTGGTCCATCGTGAAACGCGGGGCAGAAGATGCCGGGCTGCTGGTCGCCAAGCAAGGCGGCTCGGTCACCTGGCTGGGTCCGCAAAACTACGACAACCTCGGTGTGGATGCGGCCGAATTGATCCGGCAGGCGATTGCGCAGAAAGCCGATGCCATCGTGGGGCCGAACTGGGTGCCGGACGCGATGGACCCGGCCTTCAAGGCGGTGGTCGCGGCCGGTATTCCGCTGGTCATCTACAACGCCGGGGGTGTCGCGGCAGCCGACCGTCTGGGCGCCATGAACTACGTCGGCAGCGATGACTACAAGGCGGGCGTGGCAGCGGGCAAGTATTTTGCGGCCCGTGGTCAGAAGAATCTGGTCTGCATCAATACCCTGCCCGGTGCGGCCAACATCGAAGCGCACTGCAAGGGCATGACGGAAGGCGTCAAGGCCGCGGGAGGCGCTGGCAATACCTTGCCGCTGCCGGCCACCTCGTTCGGCAATGCCACGGCGGTCGCGCAGGCCGTCAAGGCGTATCTGATCAAGAATCCCAATGTCAATGGTGTCTACACGATTGGCAATGTCGATGCGAATTCGGCCATCAACGGCATCATGCAGGCGGGCAAAGCCGGCAAGATCAAGGTGGGCGGCGTCAACATGGACAAGACGATCCTGAACAACATCAAGACCGGATCGCAGTTGTTCACCATTGACCAGCAGGGTTATCTGCAAGGGTATCTGGCGGTGTCCATCCTCAATGGTCGCGTCAACTCGGGGCTGACCGTTCCGACACGGGAAATTCTCACGGGGCCGGGCATCGTGGATTCGTCCAATGTGGATGCCACCATGGCAGGCGTGGAGCAGGGCACGCGCTGAGCGTCATGCGCGTCATCCAGTGGGGAAACACGGCACACGCTGTTTCCCCATGGCCTTGATACTCAAGAACTCCACGAGGCACTGAATGACTTCGGACACCGCTGAGCAGTCCGCTCGGCCGGCTTTTGTTCATCGCGGTCGCCCCCCTGCTGTCGGGCGGCTGTTGAGGCGCCCTGAAACCGGGTCACTCCTGGGGTTGCTGGCGGTGTTTGTTTTCTTCGCGGTCACGGCGGGAGCGGATTTTCTGGCACCGGCGGGGGTCGCGAGCTGGCTCAATGTCGCGGCTGAAATCGGCATCGTGGCCCTGCCCATCGGCTTGCTCATGATCGCCGGAGAGCTGGATTTGTCGATCGGCGCGATCATTCCGGCCTCGTCGCTGACCTTGGCCATCATTTCCGGCCATTACCACCTGCCTGAAGCGGTTGGTATCGTGGCGGCGCTGGGTGTGGGTTTGCTGGTCGGGCTTCTGAACGGGTTTCTTGTGACCCGCATTCAAGTTCCCTCCCTGATTGTCACCATCGGAACTCTGTTTGCGCTGATGGGCTTCACGCTGGGCATGTCGGTCCTGCTGACCGGCGCCACCAGCACGGCCATCGTGCCGAGTGCAACGGCCAAGGCGCTGCTGGGGCAATTCGTCGGCGGCATGTTCCAGGTCACGATCTTCTGGTGGATCGCCGCCACGGCGGTGGCGTTTTACCTGCTGCATGTCTCCCCGTTCGGGAACTGGATCTTTGCCCTCGGCGGGGACCGCGTCAGCGCCCGCAATGCCGGCATTCCGACCGATCGCCTGACCATCACGCTGTACATGCTCAGCGGGGTTTCTGCCGCGTTTGTCGGGGTGTCTCAGGCGATGGTCTACCAGACGGCCCAGGTGGTGGGCGGGCAGTCCTTCATCTTCAACTCGATCATGTGCGTGGTCATCGGCGGGGTGGTGCTGACGGGTGGTTTCGGGTCGGTGGTGGGCATCCTGTTCGGGACCATCACCTTCGCCATGGCCAACCAGGGCATCTATTTCACCGGGTTTGATCCCAACCTCGGCAGCATCATCATCGGCGCATTGCTGCTGACCGCCGTGCTGACCAACGACAGTTTCCGTCAAATGGCGCTTTCTTATTCGTCCAGGAAAACCTCCAGCAAGGTGGTGGCGCCATGAGTGCCCGGCATATCCTGAACCCGTTGCCATTGGCGCCCCTGTTGAGGCGACCGGAGGCTGGCGCGGTGCTGAGCCTTGTGGGGGTCGTGCTGTTTTATGTCCTGTTCGGGGGCATGGACCTGAGAAACCTCCTGGGCGCCGCCAGTTGGCTCAATTTCGCGGCCAACCTCGGCATCGTGGCGATTCCCGTGGGTCTCCTGATGATCGCCGGTGAAATCGATATTTCGATCGGCGCCATGATTCCCGCAGGTTCCATGGGCATTGCCGTCATTTCAGGGCATTACGGGCTGCCCATCGAGCTGGGCATGGCGGGTGCGCTGGGCATCGGGGTGCTCGTGGGCCTGGTCAATGGATTATTGACGGTGCGGACCTCGGTGCCCTCGCTCATCATCACGCTGGGCACGCTCGTGGCCATGCAGGGGGTTGTGCTGGGCGCCTCGGTCTTGCTGACGGGCACCGCCAGTGTGGCGTTGAAGGCGCCGGACTGGGCCAAGCTGGTGTTTGGTCAACTGCTGGGCGGCAGTTACCAGGTGATCATTGTCTGGTGGCTGGCGGTGACGGCCATCGCGGCGGTGGTCCTGCACCACACACCCTGGGGAAACTGGATTTTTGCGCTGGGCGGCGACAAGGTCAGTGCCCGCAATGCCGGTATTCCGACGCAGCGGCTGACGGTCACGCTGTTCGTGTTGTCCTCGACCGGCGCCACGTTCGTCGGCATGTGCGGCGCCATCCTGTTCAATTCGGCCCAGGTGTCCGGCGGCATGAACTACATCTTCAACGCCATCGTGTCGGTGGTGGTGGGCGGGGTGCTGCTGACGGGTGGCTTCGGGTCGGTCGTCGGCATATTCTTCGGATCACTGACCTTTGCCATCGTGAACCAGGGCATCTATTTCAGCCACATCGATCGAAACTGGTCTGACATGATCATCGGGGTGATGCTGCTGGCGGCCGTGGTGATGAACAACCGTTTCCGTGCATTGGCGCTGACCTATTCTCCGGGAAATCCTGGAAAGAAATCCAGGTAATCCAAGCAATCCAAGTCATCAGATCCGCCCTCCGAGAATGAAGATCTCGAAGAATCATGGTTCGGGTGGGGCGTTGCCGTGTGTCGCATGACACTGTTTCAGTATCCAGTAAACCGCCGGAAATCGGGTGGCATTCACCCGATGAGGCATGAGGAGATCAACATGAAAACGCTGAAGAACATCGCCGTCGCGGCAGCCACCGCTGTCCTGTTCGCCGCCGCGCCCGCCATGGCGGCCAATATCGCCGTCATCGCCGGATCCGAGCAGGATGGTTTTTTCAACCTGATCAAGAAGGGGGTCGATGACGCCACCCTGGTGGTCAAGGCCAACGGCGGCAAAGTCAATTACATGCGGACGAAGAACTATGACAACTTCGGTCCCGATCTGGCGCAACTCATCAACACGGCCGTGAGCCAGGGCGTGCAGGGGATTGCCATTCCGGTGTGGGTGGCCGAATCCCAGGTGCCGGCGCTGCAGGCCGCCGCCAAGAAGGGCATCAAGATCATGATGTACAACTCGGGCGCCGACCACAAGAACGCGGTCAGCGGCCTGAACTATTTCGGCTCGGACGAGTTCGTGGCCGGACAGGCGGCCGGCGCCTACATGGCCAAGAACGGCGCCAAGCATGTGCTTTGCCACATCCAGTTGCCCGGCGCCGTGAACTTGGAGAGCCGCTGCAAGGGCGTGGCCGAAGGGGCTGCCAAGAACGGCGCCAAGGCCACGGTTCTGCGCGTGCCGGCCAACCTGGACGGCAACCAGGCGGCCACGGCCGAAGCCATCAAGGCCGAGATCATGAAGGACGGCAGCATCGATGCCGTGATCAACCTGGCCGCCTGGGCCTCCGATGCGGCGTCCACGGCCGCCAAGCAAGCGGGCAGGAAGATCAAGCTCGGCACCTTTGATCTCAGCCCGGCCGTGGCCAACCGCATCAAGAGCGGCGACCTGACGATGGCCATCGACCAGCAGCCCTACCTGCAGGGTTTCCTGGCCACCTCGATGCTGGCCGCGCACATCGACTTCGGCACCGACATCGCCACCGACCCGGTGCTGACCGGCCCGAACATCGTCGATGCCGCCAACATCGAGACCGTCCTGGCGGGCATCAAGAAGGGCGCTCGCTGACCTCGGGCTGTCCCCGGCCCCTGGCGCATCCGCCCCAGGGGCCTTGCCTTGCTGCACAAGGATTTCTCATGTTCGCCAATCTCTTCCGGCGGCCCGAAGCGGGTGCCATCCTGGGGATGGTATTCGTCACCGTCTTCTTCGCTGCCTTCGGTGGTGTCAATTTCCTGTCGCTGGGCGGCATCGCCAGTTGGCTCAACGTGGCGGCCAGCCTGGGCATCATCGCCATTCCCATCGGCTTCCTGATGATCGCCGGCGAGCTGGACATCTCGATCGGCGCGATGGTGCCGGCGGCCTCGATGACCATCGGCGTGGTATCGGGCCACTTCGAGCTGCCCATCGCCGTGGGCATGGCGGTCACGATGCTGATGTCGCTGCTGGTCGGCCTGCTCAACGGCTACCTGGTCATCAAGACCAACGTGCCGTCGCTGATCGTGACCATGGGCACGCTGTTCGGCACGCTGGGCCTGACCCTGTTCGGTTCGCTGCTGCTGACCGGCAACACCGCCGTGGCGCTGCAGGCCCCCGCCTGGGCCAAGGCGGCGCTCGGAGACTTCGTGTTCGGCGACGTGTTCCAGGTCACCATCCTGTGGTGGTTCGGCTTTGCCGCGCTGTGCTTCTACCTGCTGCACCTGTCGCCCTGGGGCAACTGGATCTTCGCGCTGGGGGGTGACAAGGTCAGCGCCCGCAACGCCGGCATCCCCACCGACCGGCTCACCGTCGGCCTGTTCGTGCTGTCGTCGATGAGCGCGGGCTTCGTCGGGATGTGCCAGACCATCCTCTACAACTCGGCCCAGGTGTCCTCGGGCATGTCCTTCATCTTCAATTCGATCATCTCGGCGGTGATCGGCGGGGTGCTGCTGACGGGGGGATTCGGCTCGGTGCTGGGCATCTTCTTCGGCACCATCACCTTCGCCATCGTCAACCAGGGCATCTACTTCACCGACTTCGACCGCAACCTCTCCAGTCTGATCATCGGCGTGATGCTGCTGGCCGCCGTGATGCTGAACAACACGTTCCGCCAGGCCGCGCTGAGCTACCGCGCCAAGAAGGAAGGCAAGTGACCATGAACCCCACCCCCATCTTCGAGCTGAAGAGCGTCTACAAGTCCTTCGGGCCGGTGGATGTCCTGCAGGACATTTCGCTGAAGGTCCATGCCGGCGAGGTGCTGTGCCTGCTGGGCGACAACGGCGCCGGCAAATCGACCTTGATCAAGACCCTGTCCGGCGTCCACGCCCCCACCAGCGGGCAGATCTTCATGGACGGCGCCGAAGTGGTGTTCGAGCGCCCGCGCGACGCCGCCGATCGTGGCATCGCCACCGTCCACCAGTTCGGCGGCACCTTTCCGCTGATGAGCATCGGGCGCTCCTTCTTCGTCGGAGTGGAGCCGTACAAGTCCTTCGGCCCGTTCAAGGTCTTCGACCGCAAGAAGGCCAACGCCGTCGCCGTGGCCGCCGTGCGCGAGTTCGGCATCACCCGCATCGACGACGGCGACCGCCTGATCGGTGGGCTGTCGGGCGGCGAGCGGCAGTCGCTGGCGATCGCCCGGGCGCTGCACTT
>JBEANV010000235.1:0-3161 GCA_041165285.1 Pseudomonadota bacterium
CGAGGCTCAGCACGGTCGGATCAAACGCCGATTCGGCAGCAAACACCGTCACCGATCGACCGTCCAGCAGCTCGATGCCCTGCGGCAGCAGCGTGGCCGTCGATGCCATCTGCACCGTCAGCGCCCCGAGCCGAAAATGGCGCGCGCCGCCACTCCCGGTGGAGGTCAGCGCCGCCACCATGCCACTGACCCGCACACCGGGGAGCGCACTGCGCCGCGCGATGCGTGTGGCCACCAGGCGCACGTCAGTCGCCGCCGGGCCGGTGCGCTGGGTCAGCGCATGCACATCCACTGCGTCGCCGAGTTGCAGGTCGGCCAGGCTGTTCAGCGGCGACTCGAAGGCGGTGACCGGACCGCGGGCCGGATCGCTGTTGACGGCGACAGTCTGGCCCAGCACGCTGACGGTGTCCGCGGTGCGCTCGCTGATGCGGCCGGAGACGCTCGGCACGAGTTCGACACGCTGCAGCACCTGGGCGCCCGCAGTGTCCGTGTCGAACTCCAGCGATACCCGATGCCCGAGACGCACATCGCCCACCTCGACATCGGTGCCGTTGCGGCTGACCTCGACGCGCGCCGCGCTGTCGTCATGGCGCGTGCCGTCCACGATCACGCTGCCCAGGCCTGACACCGTGCCCACGCTGAGCCCCAGCAGCACCGGACTGCCCGTGCCATTGCTGCCCACGCTGCCGCCACCACAGGCCACCAGCGCGGCCAGCATCAGCCCCGCCACCATTGCCGCAAGACCGGCACGTCGCATCGCCTTGCGCATCATTCCGTGTTCTCCGAAGGGGTCGAAGCGTTCGACGTTGCCGATTCATCCACTTCAAGATGGTAATAAATCCCGAAGCGCACGCGGGTGTTGCGGTCATCGGAACGACCGGCTGCGGGCTGCCTGCCACGCTCGGCGTCCAGCGCGATCCGCCCCCGTGCCTCGCGCACCATGCCCTCCAGCGCCACGCCCCAGAGCTGGCGCGCGACGTCGCCAAGGTACTCCGCCGATTCCGTGCTGAGCCCGTCGGCGTAGACACTCTGCTCCAGGCGCCGCTGTGCGGACGTGTCGGCACGCAGGTTATGCACGGCCGACGCGATGTGGTCGGCCACATTGACGGCCATCGTGCGCACCGCGGCCGGGTCGTGGACCGGCGGCACAAAGCGGTCAGACAGCAGGCGCACCTGCTCCGGCTGCACTTCGACCAGCGCCAACCGCTCCAGCTCTTCGAGCAGGGTGCGGGGATGCACGTCGCGCGAGGCCTCGCGGGCCAGCGCCTCGAAGCTCGGGGCCGGGCCGTGGCGCGGCAGTTCACGCCGGACCTCGCCTTCGGGCGCCCGGTAGTCGGGGTCGGTGATCCACTGCGTGAACAGCGTGGCGGCGGGCGTCGGCGACAGGCGCGGCGCACTCGGCGGCGCGCCGGCGGGTTCGTGGTGGGCCTCCATGAAAGCGCGCACCTCCTTGCGGTGGATGCCGGTCAGCACGCTGAGCGCCGAATCGGTCACGCGGCGTCCGCGCCGACCCAGATCCTCGTGGGCCTCGGACAGGTAAACACCGCGCAGCGTGCGGACCAGGGCATTGAGCGGAATCCCCTGCTCCAGCAGCCAGCGCACCAGCGGCGCCAGCATCACGGCAACATCGTCGAGTGCCTGCTCGGCAGGGGTGGGCGGGATCGGATCGGTCATCTTCGGAAAATACGGCCGCCCACCAGAGGAGCGGTCAAGCCGCAAGTGTGACAGTTCTCACACACCAGCCGTGTGGCGAATCGTCAACTTGTGTCACATGACCCCTTGAAGTCTGGAGGGGCATCCTCATTTCGCAATCCAGTTGCTGCAAAAACAGGCCAGGAAACGCCCCCCATGTCCGACACCCAACACTCCGCCCCCTACCAAGACACCGAACCCGCTGCGCTGAACGCCGCCGCGACCGAGACGGTCGACGCCGCGGCCAACGAAGACGCCGCCCGCGTCGCGGAGCTGGAAGCCAAGAACATCGAGCTGGCCGACGCCTATCTGCGCGCCAAGGCCGAGGCCGACAACACCCGCCGCCGCGCCGACGAGGAAATCGCCAAGTCGCGCAAGTTCGCGGTCGAGGGCTTCGCCGAGAGCCTGCTGCCGGTCAAGGACAGCCTCGAAGCCGCGCTGGCCACCCACGCCAGCGGCCAGGGCTCGCTGGAGCAGGTGCTCGAAGGCGTGAACATCACGCTGCGCCAGCTCGTGCAGGCGCTGGAGCGCAACAAGGTCGTCGAGATCAGCCCGCCGGTCGGCACGAAGTTCGACCCGCACCAGCACCAGGCCATCAGCGTGGTGCCCGCCGACCAGGACGCCAACACCGTCGTGATGGTGCTGCAGAAGGGCTACCTCATCGCCGAGCGGGTGCTGCGCCCGGCCCTCGTCACCGTGGCCGCGCCGAAGTAAGGCTTGATCCAGCACAAATAACAGGCCTGTCCGGCGTCCCGGTTCCTCGATCCCCCTTGAAACCGGCCGGACAAGCCACAGATTTCAGACAACCAAACAATTTCCCCGGAGCTTCAACACCATGGGCAAGATCATCGGCATCGACCTCGGCACCACCAATTCGTGCGTGTCCATCATGGAAGGCAACACCACGAAGGTGATCGAGAACAGTGAAGGCGCGCGCACGACGCCGTCCATCATTGCCTACCAGGAAGACGGCGAGATCCTCGTCGGCGCCTCGGCCAAGCGCCAGGCGGTGACCAACCCGCGCAACACGCTGTACGCGGTCAAGCGCCTGATCGGTCGCAAGTTCACCGAGAAGGAAGTGCAGAAGGACATCGACCTGATGCCCTACACCATCGCGCCCGCCGACAACGGCGATGCGTGGGTGGAAGTGCGCGGCAAGCGCATGGCACCGCCGCAGGTCAGCGCCGAAGTGCTGCGCAAGATGAAGAAGACCGCCGAGGACTACCTCGGTGAAGAAGTGACTGAAGCCGTGATCACGGTGCCGGCCTACTTCAACGACGCCCAGCGCCAGGCCACCAAGGACGCCGGCCGCATCGCCGGCCTGGACGTCAAGCGCATCATCAACGAGCCGACCGCCGCCGCACTGGCTTTCGGTCTGGACAAGCACGGCAAGGGCGACCGCAAGATCGCCGTGTATGACCTGGGCGGCGGCACCTTCGACATCTCGATCATCGAGATCGCCGACGTGG
>JBEANV010000236.1:0-3814 GCA_041165285.1 Pseudomonadota bacterium
CGCTGTCGATCGAGGTGCGCCAGAAGCTCACGCGCCACCAGCCGGAGACGCTGGGCCAAGCCTCGCGGATTTCGGGGGTGACGCCGGCGGCGATTTCGCTGCTGCTGGTGCATCTGAAGAAACACCGGATGCAGGGGTTCGCGCATGCGGCATGACCTGATCGCCGGGGCCGCGGCGCTGGGCTGCCCGCTGACAGACGCCGAGGCGGATCGGCTGCTCGCTTACCTCGACCTGCTGGCGCGCTGGAACAAGGTCTACAACCTGACCGCCTTGCGCGACCCAGCGCAGATGTTGACGCACCACCTGCTCGACAGTCTGGCGGTGATGGCGCCGATGCGCAGGCACACGGGCGGCGCAGCGGTATCGGTGATGGACGTCGGCAGCGGCGGCGGACTGCCGGGTGTGGTCATTGCGACCACCCAGCCGGACGCCACCGTCACCTGCGTGGACACTGTGCAGAAGAAGGTCACCTTCGTGCGCCAGGTCGCCGCCGAGCTGCGGCTGCCCAACCTGCACGCCCGCCACACCCGCGTCGAGGCGATCACCGACACGCAGTGGCCGCTGATCACCGCCCGCGCTTTCGCATCGTTGCCCGACATCGTGACGCTGACGCGCCCGCTGCTCGCACCGGGCGGCGTCTGGATGGCGATGAAGGGCCAGCACCCGGCCGACGAGATCGCGGCGCTGCCGGCCGATGTGGAGGTGTTCCACGTGGAACCATTGACGGTGCCAGGATTGCATGCGGAACGCTGCATTGTCTGGATGCGCTTGCGGGGAGGATGAGCCATGTTCGGTATCGCGGATTTCGGCGCGTTTTGCGCGGCCATCATCGTGCTCCTGGCACTGCCCGGGCCGGGCACCTTCGCGCTGCTGGGTGCGACCTCCAAGGGGGGCTTTCGAGGCGGCGCGGCGGCGACACTCGGGGTGATCGTTGGCGACCAGATCCTGCTGTGGCTGGCGGTTGCGGGCGTGGCCGCACTGCTGGCCGCGCACCCGGCCCTGTTCGATGCGGTGCGCTGGATGGGAGCCGCCTACCTGGGCTGGATGGGCTTGAAGCTGCTATTCACCCGCACGGGCGAGTCCGCCAGCCCGGTGCAGATCGCTCCGCGCCAGTACGCCCGGCAGGCGCTGCTGATCACCCTGCTGAACCCGAAGGCCATCGTGTTCTACATGGCTTTCTTCCCGCTCTTCATCGACCCGTCCACGCACCGCGGCATCCCCACCTTCGCTGCGATGGCCATGACCGTCGCCGTGATCACCGCGGTGTGGTGCCTCACGCTGTGTGCATTCGCCGACGCGATCGCCGCCAAGGTGCGTGCACACCGGCGTGTCGGGGCCGCGCTTCAGCGTTTCGCGGGACTGTGCATGATCGGATTCGGCCTGCGCCTGATACGCTCCTGATACGCACCCGATGTCTCCCTCGACCCGACCCACGGCCTGAGCGCCTCACCTCCACATGGCCAAGATTTTCTGCATCGCCAACCAGAAAGGCGGCGTCGGCAAGACGACCACCACCGTCAACCTGGCCGCCGGGCTGGCGAAGATCCAGCAGCGTGTGCTGCTGATCGACCTTGACCCGCAGGGCAACGCGACCATGGGTTCGGGCATCGACAAGCGGGCGCTGGCACTGACGGTCTACGACGTGCTGCTCGGCTCGGCCAGCATCCGCGAAGCCCGTCAGTCGATCGCCAAGGTCGGCTACGACGTGCTGGGCGCCAACCGCGAGCTGGCCGGCGCCGAGGTGGAACTGGTCAACCTGGAGCACCGCGACCGCCGCCTCAAGGGCGCGCTCGCCGAGGTGCTGGGCGACTACGACTTCATCCTGATCGACTGCCCACCGTCCCTGAGCCTGCTCACGCTCAATGGCCTGACCTGCGCCCATGGCGTGATCGTGCCGATGCAGTGCGAGTACTTCGCGCTCGAAGGACTGTCGGATCTGGTGAACTCGATCAAGCAGGTCCACGCCAACATGAACCGCGACCTCAGCATCATCGGCCTGCTGCGTGTCATGTTCGACCCGCGCATCACGCTGCAGCAGCAGGTCAGCGAACAGTTGCAGACGCACTTCGGCGACAAGGTCTTCCAGACCATCATCCCGCGCAACGTGCGGCTGGCCGAGGCGCCGAGCTACGGCCTGCCCGGTGTCGTGTTCGACCCGGGCGCCAAGGGCTCGCTGGCCTTCATCGCCTTCGCGCAGGAACTGGTGGATCGGGTCGGCGTGAAGATCGCCAAGGCAAAGCCGGCCCGCAAGAAAGCCGCTGCCAAGACCCCGCCGCCGCCTCAGGCCGCCGCAAAACGCCAGACGCCGTCGGCCTGACGCACCCGCTTCAGGTCGCCGTCCAGCCACAGGGCGTGCAGGTGGGCGATGGCCTCACCCATCGCAAAGGTGAGCTGGTGCAGGTCCAGCTCGCGCTTGAACAGCACCGGCAGGATCTCGCAGGCCGAATGGGGCCGCACCGCGCAGGCCGCCATCACGTCGGCCAGCCGGTCGGTGTGGTGGCCCTGGAGCTGGTCGATGCGGGCGTGCAGGCCGCGGAACGGTTTCCCGTGGGACGGCAGCACCAGCGTATCGACCGGCAACCGGCGCATGCGCTCGATCGACGCCAGGTACAGCGGCAGCGGATCGGCTTCGGGCTCGATGTCGATGACGCTGATGTTGGTCGAGATGCGCGGCAGCACCATGTCGCCCGAGATCAGCACGCCGAGTGCCTCGCAGTGCAGGCTGATGTGCTCCGGCGCGTGGCCATAGCCGGCGTGGCAGGTCCAGACGTGCCCACCCATCGTCAGGCGCTGGCCTTCCATCATGCGGCGGAACTGCTGCGGCACGGCAGGCACCATGCTGGAATAGTAGTTGCCACGGTGACGCACCTTGTCGATCGCCGCCGGGTCGGTCACACCGTGGCTGCCGAAGAAAGCCGCAGCCGCCTCACCCCCAAAACCAGTGGTCGAGATCGAGGCCATGCGCGCCGCGTTCCAGTCAGTCAGGCTGATCCACAGCCGGCAGGGCCACTCGGGCGTGCTCCAGCGCTCGGTCAACCAATCCGCCAGGCCGATATGGTCCGGGTGCATGTGCGTGACGATGACACGCAGCACGGGCAGGCCGTCGAGTTCCTCGGCGAAGATGCGCTCCCACGCCGTGCGGGTGGCGTCGTTGCTGATGCCGCAGTCCACGACCGTCCAGCCCTGGCGACCGTCGAGTTCATCGCGCACCAGCCAGAGGTTGATGTGGTCCAGCGCAAACGGCAGGCCCATGCGCAGCCAGAGGATGCCCGGCGCAATCTCCAGCGTGTGGCCGCTGGCGGGCAGCGTGTCGCCCAGCACATAGGTGAGTTCGTGTTCCTGCGGGTTCGCCATGTCTGCTCCAGAGGCTGGGACTGGGTAGACTGGCGCCCATCCCAGTGATTTACGTTTACGTATACGTCAACCGCAGTGTATCCATGACCACCCTCGACCGCTCGACCCCGGACGCCAGCGATGTCTCCCAGGTGACCTACACCATCACCGAGCTTTCGCAGGAGTTCGACATCACCCCGCGCGCGATCCGCTTCTACGAGGACATGGGCCTGCTGACCCCCGCCCGCGACGGCCGCAACCGCGTCTACACCGTGCGCGACCGCACCCGGCTCAAGCTCACCCTGCGGGGCAAGCGGCTCGGCCTGAGCCTGCAGGAGATCAAGCAGCTCGTGGACATGTACGAGTCGCCCTCCGACACCACGCAGCAACTCACCGCCTTCCTCGGCATCCTGCAGGCACACCGCGACCAGCTCGCGCAACAGATGGAGGACATCCGCGTGACGCTGGAGGAGATCGAGCA
>JBEANV010000237.1:0-5755 GCA_041165285.1 Pseudomonadota bacterium
CCGATGAGCACCCATCAACTCGACAAGAAGTCGCAAGCCTGGTCCGCCCTGTTCTCCGAACCGATGAGCGAGCTGGTCAAGCGCTACACCTCCAGCGTCACCTTCGACAAGCGCCTCTGGCGCGCCGACATCGAAGGCAGCCTGGCCCACGCCGAGATGCTGGCCGCGCAGGGCATCATCAGCGCGGCTGACCTGACCGACATCCAGCGCGGCATGGCGCAGATCCACGCCGAGATCAAGGCCGGCACCTTCGAGTGGAAGCTCGACCTGGAGGATGTCCACCTCAACATCGAAGCCCGCCTGACCACGCTGGTGGGCGACGCCGGCAAGCGGCTGCACACCGGCCGCAGCCGCAACGCCCAAGTGGCCACCGACGTTCGCCGGTGGCTGCGCGACGAGATCGACGCGACGTCGGCGCTGCTCGACGACATGCAGCGCGCGCTGGTCCATGTCGCGGCGCAGAACGTCGAGGTCATCCTGCCCGGCTTCACGCACCTGCAAGTCGCGCAGCCCGTGAGCTTCGCGCACCACCTGCTGGCCTATGTCGAGATGTTCTCGCGCGACGCCGAGCGGCTCGTCGACCTGCGCAAGCGCGTCAACCGCCTGCCGCTGGGCGCCGCTGCACTCGCCGGCACCAGCTATCCGCTGGACCGCGAGCGCGTGGCGCGCACGCTCGGCTTCGAGGGTGTCTGCCAGAACAGCCTGGACGCCGTGAGCGACCGCGACTTCGCGATCGAGTTCACCAGCTTCGCCACGCTGGTGATGGTGCATGTGTCGCGGCTGGCCGAGGAGATCGTGGTCTGGATGAGCCAGAACTTCGGCTTCATCAACCTGTCGGACCGCTACTGCACCGGCTCGTCGATCATGCCGCAGAAGCGCAATCCGGACGTGGCCGAACTGGCCCGCGGCAAGAGCGGCCGGGTCGTCGGGCACCTGATGGGCCTGATCACGCTGATGAAGGGCCAGCCGCTGGCCTACAACAAGGACAACCAGGAAGACAAGGAGCCGCTGTTCGACACCGTGGACACGGTGAAGGACACGCTGTGCATCATGGCCGAGATGATCGGCGGCGAAGTGGCGGCGGACGGCTCGCGTGCCGGTGGCCTGACGGTGAAGAAGGACGCGATGGAGCGCGCCGCGCTGCGCGGCTACGCCACCGCAACCGACCTCGCCGACTACCTGGCCAAGAAGGGCCTGCCGTTCCGCGACGCGCACGAGGTGGTGGCGCACGCGGTGAAGACCTCGATCGCGCTGGGCCAGGATCTGTCGGAGCTGCCGCTGGCGACGCTGCAAGGGTTTGATGCACGGATCGAGGCGGACGTGTTCGAGGTGCTGAGCCTCACGGGTTCGCTCAACGCCCGCAACGTGCTCGGCGGCACCGCGCCGGTGCAGGTCCGCGCGCAGATCGAGCGCCACCGCGCCCGCCTGGGCTGACCCTCACAGCCTCCTGACGACGCGGCCCCTTGTGGCCGCGTTTTGCATCGCTTTTTCGGGTCTGGAGCCGGGACCGACACAGGCAGCATCGCCTCATCCTTTCTGATGGAGCGAACCCCCGTGTTCTCCTGGCTGCAACGTTCTCGGCTGGATGGCTGGGTGGCCGTGGTCCCCCACGGCACCACGGCCCAGGCGCTTTACCTGCACTGGCCGGCCGACGGCCGGCCGCAGGTGCGCTGGGCCTGTCGCCTGGACTGGTCCGAGCCGCTGGCCAGCCTGCGGACCCTGCGCCGGCAGCGCACGCTGCAGCGCCACGACCGGCTGCTCGTGCTGCAACGCCACCAGTACCAGCTCCTGCCAGCCGACGCGCCCGAAGTCCCGCGCGAACACTGGCCGGACGCCGTGCGCTGGCAGCTGCGCGATCTGGTCACCTTCCCCGTGGCGGACGCGCAGATCGACCTGCTTGAAATCCCCGCCGAAACCAACCAGCGCGGCCGCCCTTCGGTGCTCGCCGCCCTGGCGCCACGCCTGGAAGTGGCCCCCATTGCCGAGACCGCGCTGCGCGCCCGGGCGCCGTGGAAGGTGATGGATTTGCCGGAAACCGCGCTGCGCAACCTGGCGGCGCTGCTGGAGGAGCCGGGGCGCGGCATCGCGCTGCTGCTCATCGACGAATCCCACAGCACGCTGGTGATCACCGCCAGCGGCGAGCTGCTGCAGGCGCGCCACATCGACGTGACCTCGGCCCAGATCGCCGAGCCGGACGAGTCGCTGCGCCAGCAGGCCTTCGACCGCGCCGGCCTGGAACTGCAGCGCACGCTGGACAGCTTCGAGCGCCTGTTCAGCCGGGTCACGCTGTCGCGGCTGGTGGTGGCAACGGAGACCTCGGACGCCTTCACCGACTACGTGCGCGATCTGCTCTACGTGCCGGTCGTGCGGCTGCGCATCGAGGACTGCATCGACTTCAGCGGCGCCGAGCTGGACAGCGGCCTCACCGCGACGACCGTGTCCCCCATCGCCATCGGCGCCGCGCTGCGCCGCGCCTGATTCCGCCGGACCCCCATGCCGCAGCAACTCAACCTCTACGCCCGCAACCTCTGCCAGAGCCAGCAGCCCAACGCGCTCGGCAAACTGCTGCTGCAGCAAGGTGCGCTGGTCGCCGTGGCGGCCATGGTCGGCGCGGGCCTGCAATGGCACACACGCCAGGTGCAGGGCGACACGCTACAACTCGTGGCGCAGACCGACGTCCACCGCGGCCGCCTGCAACAGCCCGCCAGCCATGTCGAGCAGCAGCAGCGCGACCAGCTCAAGCGCCTGCGTGACCACGAGGCGGCGGTCCAGCGCTTACAGGGTCTGCTCGACAACGGCAGTGCCGGCCGCCGCGAAGGCTACGTGGACTACCTGGAAGCACTGGCCCGACAAGCCCATCCGGCCGTCTGGATCACCGGCCTCAACCTGCAGGGCAGCGATGACGCGATCGAGATCAAGGGCCGCATGACCGATCCGGCCGCGTTGCCCGACTACCTGCGCAGCCTGCAATCGGAGCCGCGCTTCAAGGGCCGGCCCTTCGCCACGCTGCAGATCCGCCGTGGCGGCACCGGTGGCATCGCTGGCGACGGCACCGAGGTCTTCAACCTGCCCGCGACCTCGTCCGACTACAGCGAGTTCACGCTGTCCAGCCAGGCCGCCACGGCAGCCACTGCATCCACCAGCAAGCCATGACACGCACCCACTCTCCCTCTGGCGTTTCGGCGCAATGGCAGTCGCTGGACCGGCGCTACCAGGCGCTCAACAAGCGCGAACGGGCACTGGTGGCGCTGTGCTGCACGGTCGTGGTGGGCATGGCGGTCGACAAGTTCTGGGTCACGCCCTCGTGGAAGGCATGGAGCCAGGCGCGTCAGGAACGCCAGCAGTCCGCACAGGTACTGCAGACACTGGACACCAGCCTCACCACCCTGCACCAGCGCAAAGACCTCGACGCCCGCCAGCTCCAGGCCGAACTCGCCGCGCTGCAGGCCCGAACGACCCAGATCGACGCCCAGGGCCGCACCAGCGACCTGGTCAGCCCCGCCGAGATGCTGCCGCTGCTGGAGCAACTGCTGGGGCGCCACAGCGGACTGAAGCTGCGCAGCCTGCAGTCGCTCGGCCGCACGGCGCTCGGCCAGGGCACGCCGACGCTGTACCGACATGGCGTGGAGCTGACCGTCGAGGGCCGCTACGCCGATCTGCTGGATTACCTGAAGGCGCTCGAAGCCTCGCCGCAGCGGCTGCTGTGGGGCGGCCTGCAGCTCAAGGTGCTCCAGCATCCCCAGGTGCTGCTCACGCTGCGCCTGCACACGCTGAGCACCGACGCCCATTGGGTGGAGATCTGACCATGCACACCCGGGCACGCCTGCTGATGATCGCCCCGCTGCTGTCGGCCTTGTTGTCGGCGGTGCTGTGGATTCTGCTGTCGGGCAGCGCAGCGCGCGCGGCCTTGCCCGATCCGACCCGCCCGCCCGCCGGACTGGCCACCGCCAACCCCGGCACCCTGCTGCTGCCCCGCACGGCCACCGCGATGCCAACCGATCCGACCGTGTCTGGGCGCCCGCTGCGTCCGGTGCCAGCGGCGGCGCTCGCCGTGCCGCGTGTGCAGGCTTTGCACCACCCCGCCGACGCCCCCCCCGGCAGCGCCACCGCCCTGATCGACGGCCGGCTGCTGCGCACCGGCGACCGGCTGGGTGACGCCACCGTGCAAGAAATCCGCCCCGACGGCGTGTGGCTGCGCCTGCCGCGCGGCGGCACGCAGTGGCTCGGGCTGTACGCCATGGTCGAGTTGCCGGTGACCGACCCCCTGACCGCGTCCGCGACCGCGTCCGAGCAAACCGCCCCGCGCAAGGAACCCTGATGGCCCTCCACAAACACGTCCGCCCGACCACGCTCGCCCTTGCCCTCGCCAGTGCCTTGCTGTGCGGATGGCTGATCGGGTACAGCGGCACCGCCGCCGCCGCAACGGCGCCACTGGCCGCCCCCATGCCGGCCACGGTGCAGCCACCCGCGTCGGTCGAAGGCCGCTTCGACCTGTCCGTCAACCAGGCGCCTGCCGCCCAGGTCTTCCTGCAAATCACCGCCGGTTCGCCCTGGCAGATCCTGCTGTCGCCGGAGGTGACGGGCACGGTATCGCTCAGTCTGCGCGACACCACGGTGCTGGACGCACTGGACGCGATGCGCGAGCTGTACGGCTTCAACTACCGCATCAGCGGGCGGCGCATCTTCGTGCAGCCGAACACCGTGCAGACGCGCGTCTTCCGCGTCAATTACCTGCCCGGCCGACGCCAGGGCACCAGCGACATCCGCGTCACCTCCAGCTCGATCGGGCAGGTCGGCGGCAGCGGCAATGGCGCGGGGCAGGTGGCCAACGCCAACAGCGGAAACAACGGCAGCAACGCCGGAAACGCCGTGCCTGGCAGCCGCCAGGACGACACCGCCCACGTGCGCACCAGCTCGGACAACGATTTCTGGCGCGACGTGCAGAACTCGCTCACCGCCCTCCTGCCCTCCGATGTGCAAGGCAGCCAACGGCGGCAGGTGATCGTCAACGCAGCAGCCGGCGTGGTCGTCGTGCGGGGCACACCGCTGGAGCTGCGCCAGATCGCGCAGTACCTGGAGGCGGTGCAGCTCAGCGTCGAGCGCCAGGTGATGCTCGAAGCCAAGATCCTCGAAGTCGAACTGAGCAAGGACGCGCAGACCGGCGTCAACTGGAGCGCCTTCGGCAACTTCCTCAACGGCGCCCTCAGCCTGGCCGCGCTCGCCCCTGGCATCACGTTGTCCGGCACTGGCCAGCTCGACCTGTCCGCGGCCACGACCACCGCTGCCACCTCCGGCAAAGCCTTCTACGGCGTGGCCTTCCAGCACGCCAACTTCTCGACCCTGCTGACCTTCCTGGAGAGCCAGGGGAAGGTGCAGGTGCTGTCCAGCCCGCGCATCGCCACCATCAACAACCAGAAGGCCGTGCTCAAGGTCGGCTCGGACGAGCTGTACGTGACCGGCGTGTCCTCGTCGATCAGCTCCACCGGTTCGTCCACCACCTCGGTGCCGTCGGTGACGCTGCAGCCCTTCTTCTCGGGCATCGCGCTGGACGTGACACCGCAGATCGACAAGGACGGCATGGTGATGCTGCACGTCCATCCCTCGATCAGCACCGTCACCGAGAAGCAGAAGTCGATCAACCTCGGCTCGCTCGGCTCCTACAAGCTGCCGCTGGCGGCCAGCACGATCAGCGAGACCGACAGCATCGTGCGCGTCAAGGACGGGCAGATTGTTGCCATCGGCGGCCTGATGCAGC
>JBEANV010000238.1:0-7132 GCA_041165285.1 Pseudomonadota bacterium
ATGACACGCTGGCTGTACGACCGCGCCGGTTACGTGCCGCCCGAGAGCCGCGACTCCTTCGGCCAGTTGCAGATCGTGCCCGGCGAGCGCATCGGCATGGTCGGCTTCTTCACGCCACTGATCGACCGCGTGCTGGCGGCGGGTGCGCGGCTGACGGTGGTCGAGCTGCGCACGGACCTGCAGGACGCCCGGCCCGGCCTGCGCCTGACGAACGATCCGGCGGAACTCGACGGCTGCACCAAGGTGCTCTGCACGAGCACGGTCCTGATCAACGACACGCTGGACGCGACGCTGGCCCACTGCCGCGACGCCCGCTGGTTCGCCGTGGTCGGCCCGAGCGCGGGCTGCCTGCCGGACGCGCTGTTCGCCCGGGGCGTGACGATGGTCGGCGGCACCTGGGTGACGGACCCGGCGGCGTGCCTGTCGGCGCTGGTGCATGGCGAGGCGCTCAAGGGCGGGACGCGGAAGTTCGCGATCGAGCGGGTGGGGTGGGCAGAGATCGAGAGCTTGCTGTCCCCCTTGCACGCCCCTGGTACCCGGGGAGCCGGTCACTGATCGCCTGTCCGATCCGGCAAAGGCCGGCGCAACCGGCAAAGCCGCTGTCAGCCCCTACCGGATGAACGGTTGTGGCCCCTGGCATGGCTCTGCATCCTCTGCGTCCAGAACGTGAACCATGACCGTGTCGATTCGCACGGTCGCCCGGGTCGGGTGTTCACAGGCGGAACGAGGAGCGGCGATGAAGAAGATGGCTTGGGTGGCGGCTGCGGGTGGCCTGATGGTGCTGGTGGCGTGTGGTGGCGGTGGATCGGGCAGCGGCGCGGGTGTGGCCGAGAACGTGGTGCCGGCGATCCGGATCAGCGGCGTGGTGGCGCGGGGCGCTGCGCTGGCCGACGCGAAGGTGAGTGCGCGCTGCGCAGCCGGGCCGGTCACCACGGCGACCAGCGGCTCCAGCGGGGCCTACGCGCTGGAGGTGGGCGAGGGGGCCTTGCCTTGCGTGCTGGAGGCCGTGTCCGCGGACGGCAACTGGACGCTGCATTCGGTTGCGATCAGCGGTGCCGGTGCAAGCCCCGCCTCCCCGGCCGTGACGGCGCACATCACCCCGCTGACCGAGCTGCTGGTGGCGCAGCTCGCCGGCACCACGCCGGCCAGCTTCATGGCAAAGGCCAGCGATCGTCTGCTGGGTGCGACCATCACGCCGGCCAACATCGCCAATGCCCAGGCGACGGTCGGCAGCGTGCTGAAACTGATGGGCGTCAATCCGGCGCCGATCACCGATGTACTCGCCCAGCCCCTGGTGGCGGCCTCGGCCGTGCAGCGCGGCAATGCCCACGACAAGGTGCTGGATGCGCTGGCCGCGGCCATGGTGGGCGCGGGTGCCAGGATGGCGGATCTGGTGGGTCTCGTGACCAGCCGATCCCGGACGCTGGAGTACACCGGCCACACCGTGCTGGCGTCACCCCTCGGTGACCTGGGTGATCTGTAGCCCGACGGCTGGGCGTTGCGGGACGAAGTGCGGAACAGGGGGTGGACTCGGCTGTTTTTGCCATGACAGCCGATCGACTCCAGCGGTGAAAGTCGGGGACGTCTTTTCACCCTGGATCTCGCCATGCCCCAACTTCGCTTGCTGTCTGCTTCCATCGTTCTCGCCCTGGGTCTGTCCGCTTGCGGCGGCGGTGGCGATTCCCCCACGTCGACGCCTGACTCCGGAACGCCCGGCGCATCGGCCAGTGCCGTGAGCGGCGTGCTGGTCGATGACCTCATTGTCGGCGCCACGATCTTCTGCGACGGCAACGAGAACGGCGTCCTCGACACCGGCGAATCCAGCGCGACCACGGGCGCGGACGGCCGCTACACCTTCGACAAGGCTTGTTTCGCCTCGATCGTCACCGAGGCCGGGACCGGCTATGACAAGAGCACGATGAAGGTGCCCAAGGGCCAGTACCGCGCCTTGGCCGGCAGCCTGGTGGTGTCGCCCTTCACGACGATGCGGGCCGTCAGCGGTCTGAGCGACGAGGAGTTCAAGGCCGTGCTGACCAAGCTGGGCCTGGGTGGCATCGACGTGGCGACCTTCGATCCGACCAAGGACGCCGCCCGTGCCACGACCGCTGCGGCCATTGCCAAGATCCTCAACGACATCTCGGAAATCGTGGCAGGTGCGGGTGGCGATTCAGCGGCTGCCTTCAAGGCTGCCACCATCGCCATGGCCGCGCATGTGAAGGCCAGCACCGGCACCGCCTTCGGCAACGACACGGACCTGAGCAACCTGGTCGGCGCTGCGGCCGAGGCAGGTCTGAGCGCCGGCAACAGGAACAGCGCCGGTGCAGCCATCTGGACCACCAAGGCGCTGGGCAATGCCAAGTCGCTGGCCACGGCCGGCATCACCACGCTGGCCAGCAACATCAAGAAGCGCACGACGCTGGCCGATGCGCTCAATGACCTGAGCAGCGGTGCCGCCGTGACCATCATCGGCGACACCGATCTGGACGACGACACCAAGGTGGCCGAAGGCCGTGAAAAGGCCACCAACACGGTCGAGCTGGCCAAGGCACAGTACGTGTCGGTCAAGGGCGACACGGTGACCATCGCACCGCTGGCCGGCGAGGCCTCGGACTACACGCTGGCCCAGTTCACCGCCGGCCTGAGCCTGCCCGGCCAGACCCTGTCGACCCTGAGCCATGTGACGCTGCCGCTGGAAAGCACGACGCTGGCGCTGCCGCGCGGCGGCGCGGTGGTCTCGCTGGCGCTGGAGATCGAGAACACGGCCACTGGGGGTCTGATGCAGGGCGCCATCGACAAGGTGGTGCTGACCCGCAGCACGACCGGGGCGGTGAGCGCGGCGATCCGCAGCGACTCGAAGTTGCACCTGTACCTGCAGACTGCCTCCGGCATCCAGATCGGCACCGGCACTGCTCCGCTGGAAGGCGTTGGCACTCCGCTGCTGACCAATGGCGCCAGCGGCCTGGGGATTGATCTGCAGAAGCTCGCCAGCGGCATGCGCAAGCACTTCCCGGACAACACCTCCCTGATCAACAAGGTGCTTGCCGAGACGGGCAACTTCCGGGTCAAGGTCGTGGTCGCCGACATGGACTTCCGCCACGCCGACGGCACCCGCCTGGGCGTTGGCAAGGTGGCCGTCAAGGTGCCGGGCAGCAATGCCGTGGCCCGCAAGGTGCATGGCATCGCCGTCTCCGGCCTCGTCACGTTCTGAGTACGTGGTGCATCCCCGCACCTGGTTCGCCGTCGTGGTCGCTGCCGTGGCGGTCATGGGCGGCGGCTTGGCCGCTCCGGCAGGTGCGGCGCCCATGGATGCCCTGCCGGACCTCGGCGACGATCCGCAGGGCCCCACCCGGTGGACGGTCGAGGCGGTCGGGGATGTGACCCAGCCGCTTTTCGACGCCACCGGCATCGACCGGCGCGCCGGGCGGACCCGCTCCGCCCGCCTGCACCTGGCCTCGGGTCCGTGGTCGTTCGAGCTGGGCGGGCACAGGCGTGCCCTCCATGACAAGAGCAATGACTACCGCGTGCAGAGCTGGCACTCGGCCGTGCAGTTCGAGCCGGGCGCCGCCAGTGCGGCCGATCCGCTGCGCTGGGGAATCCGGCTCGGGGCCTGGGGCAACCGGTCCGACCATCTGCTGCAGAGCACCAATTCGTCGCTCAAGGTCAGCGGCCTGAAAGCCCGCCTCACGGAGATGGAGCTGGTCCAGCCACGCGATCTGCAGTGGCAGCTGGACCTCATCGGCCGCGCGACGCTGGCCGACCCAGGCTGGAGCGTCAGCGGCTTTGCGGGGGCCGGTACCAGCGCAGTCTCGCGCTCGGTCGTCAGCGGCAAGGCGACGATCTCGGGCTGCACCTACCAGCTGCAGTTCAGTGACGAGCGCCTCAACGCGCTGCCGATGCCGGATTGTCCCCAGGCGCTCATCGTCAGCGTGCCCAACACGCTGCTGGCGGTCGATGTGCTGCAGGAAACGCGTTACCGCTCGGTCTACGGCCATGCCGGTGCGGCCTTGCGCTGGGCTGCCGCGCCGTGGCGGCTGGCGCTGGGCGGCGAGCTGCAACAGTGGCAGCGCAGCGGCGCGACCGAACGCCAGACGCGCAACGCGCTGCTGGTCAGCGAGGCGGCCCACGCCATCGATCCGGCGCTGTCGGTGGTGCTGCGCGGGCAGTACATGCACCGCCAGATGCTGGGCGAGGTGCCGATGCTCTACAACGCGCGTTCGACCAGCAGCACGCGCCGCGTGGTGTCCGTGTCGGTGGGGCTGCAGGCGCGGTTCTGACGGCGTGTCTCAGGCCAGCGCGTGCGTGATGGCCGCGAGCAGCGCGTCGGCCCGGAATGGTTTGTGCAGCACCTGCAGGCCGCTGGCCGCCATCAGCGTGATGTCGTCCGGCGCCGTGTCGCCGGTGATGACCAGCACAGGGACCGGCCCGCCATAGCGGCGCACGGCCTCGATCACCTCGGCACCCGTGGCACCGCGCAGCCGGTGGTCGGTGATCAGCAGGTCGATGCCCGTGTGGCCACGCGGGCGGGCGGCCAGTCTGCGCCGCAGCGGCACGACGCCGTCGTGGGTCTCGACAACAGCCCCCCAGGCCTCCAGCCGCGCACGCAGCGCGGCCTGTACGGTCGGCTCGTCCTCCACCACTGTCAGGCGCAGGCCCTTCAGGGGGCGCTGATCGCCGGTGACGCTGACCGACAGCGGCAAACGCGCCTGCGCGCCGGGCACGGTGACTGAAAAACAGCTGCCGTGGTCCAGCCGCGAGCGCAGCTGCAGCCGGTGGCCCAGCAGGGCGGCGCTGCGCTGCACGATGGACAAACCCAGCCCGAGCCCGCGGCTGCCGTCGCCGCTGTCGCCAGACAGCCGGGCCACCGGGCGTTCGCCGTGCTGGTCGGCAGCGAGCTGCACGAATTCCTCGAACACCGTGCGCTGGAGCGACACCGGAATGCCGTGCCCGGTGTCCCAGACCTCGATGCGCAGGCCGTCGCTGCATCGCCGTGCAGCCACCAGCACACCGCCGTGCTCGGTGTAGCGCACCGCGTTGCTGACGAGATTGCGCAGGATCTGCTCCAGCATCACCGGGTCGGAGAGCACCGACTCGCGCGTCGGGCGAAAGCGCAGGCGGATGCCCTTGCGGTACGCGGTCTCGCCGTCGTGGCTGGCGATGGCGTCGAACAGGGGCTGCAAGGCCACGGTCTGCACCCGCGGGCGCATGGTGCCGGCCTCCAGCCTTGACAGGTCCAGCAGCCCCTTGAGCAGATCCTCCATCGACGACACCGCCTCGTTGACCCGGTCGGTCATGGGCCGCAGCGCGATCGGCACCTGCTCGCGCAGCAGGTCGATCAGCAGCCCGATCGTCACCACCGGCTGGCGCAGGTCGTGGCTGGCGGCGGTGAGAAAGCGGGTCTTGGCCTGGTTCGCCTGCTGCAACGCCTCGGTGCGCTCGATGACGCGGCGCTCCAGGTCGGTGTTGAGCTGCTCCACCTGGTGCAGTGCGCCAACCAGGCGCTTGATCAGCACCCCGCCGACGATGGCCAGCGAGACGGGCAGCATGTAGGGCAGCCAGTAGGCGTCCATCACCGAGGTCATGCCGCGCCAGTACACGTAGTCGTGCAGGGCCGACAGCATCGACAGCACCACGGCCGCTGCCAGCGCGCAACGCAGGTGCAGCCGCAGGCGGCTGGTTTCCTGCCACAGCGGTGCCAGCGACAGCGCGACACCAGCGAACACCATCGGATAACTGCCGGCGCGCACCTCCTCCAGCGAGTCCGTCAACCAGCCCCAGACCGCCATCGCCAGCAGCACCGCGGTGCTGATCTGCAGGATGCCGGACGCGACGGAGTGGCTGCGCCCGGACAGCACCATCGCGGTCCGGCACAGCAGCGCGCCCGAGGCCACCTGCAGCGCGTAGAGCGCGGTGACGGCCAGCGGGGACGCGGCGTCCAGCATGTTGTAGTGCGCGATGTTGCAGGCCGCGATCAGCACCCAAAGCGCCCCGAAGCTGCCCAGCAGCCGCTCGCTGCGCCGGCGCCACCAGATGAGCAGCAGGAACACCGCCAGCGCTGCACCGGCGACGTTGAGCCAGATCGGCAGCATCACCGACAGGCGCTGCCGGGCGAGGTAGCTCTCGGCCATGGCGTCGGCGGGGCCGAGCAGCACGGTGGACAGTCCGCCGAGACTGCTGTGCGCCACCGACAGCTCCAGGTGGTTGACTCCGGCGCGCAGCAGGTGTGGTGGCACGCTGATCCACTGCATCGTCGGGTGCCCGCCCGCGACGACGGGGTCGATGCGGTTCAGGGCCGTGCCGCTCACCAGCCAGCCGTTCAGCCGCACCTCGTGGACTTCACTGAGCCTGGCCAGGCACAGCGCCCACATGGTGGTGGGTGCTGCGTCGAGCGTGATGCGGGTGCGGTAATGGCCGATGCCCGTGTCGTCCAGGTCACGGGCGCTCCAGGTGTCGGGAAGCGGCACCGGCAGCGGCGCGGCGCGCAGGTCACGCGTGAACAGCGCCTCCCGCACCTCGGTCACTGGTGGGGCGTGGATGTCTGCGGGGTCGTCGCCATGGTCGGCGCGGACCGGCGCAGCCGCCAGAATGACTCCCAGCCAGCACAGGGTCAGTGGGCGCAGGACAAGCGCGAGGAGGCGGTTGGCAGCAGTGTTCATCGGCGGAAAGGAATCATCGCAGACCGACGGCCAGCCTGAGGTGTTGGCGCAGGGTCAGGACGCTGCGCGCTGCAGCAGCATCGCGTCACCGTAGCTGAAGAAGCGCATCTGGCGCGCGATCGCCTCGGCGTAGAGCGTGCGGATGGTGCCGTGGCCGGCGAAGGCGCTGACCAACATCATCAGCGTGCTGCGCGGCAGGTGGAAATTGGTCACCAGCCGATCGACGACGCGGAACTCGAAGCCGGGCGTGATGAAGATGTCGGTCTCGCGTGATCCGGCCCGCAAGGTGCCGCCGAGTGCTGCGGATTCGAGCGAGCGCAGCGTGGTGGTGCCGACCGCGACGACCCGGCCGCCACGGGCGCGGGTGGCGGCGATGGCGTCCACGGTGGATTGCGGCACGTCGAACCACTCGCTGTGCATCCGGTGCTCGGCGAGGGTGTCCACGCGCACGGGCTGGAAGGTGCCAGCGCCGACGTGCA
>JBEANV010000239.1:0-2568 GCA_041165285.1 Pseudomonadota bacterium
ACCTGCACGAGCTGATCAAGACCGGCGACACGGCGTGGCAGCTCGCGGGCGGCAACACGCGCCCCGACATGGCCGAGACGATCGCCGCGCTGGCCGCACAGGGCGGTGCCTACACGCTGGAGACGATCTCCCCGGCGGGCGAACACCGCTACGAGCGTGTCACCTCGATCCGCCGCGTCATCCCGTACACGCCCGACCTCGCCAGCCTGATCGCGCAAGGGGCGAGCGCCGACACGAAGATCATCTCCTTCACCGTCACCGAGGCCGGCTACTACCTCGACGCGCAGAACCGCCTCGACCTCGACACCTTCGCCGACCTGCGCGCCGACCTGGACGCGGCGCGGGCCGGCCAGCCCGGCTCGACGATCTATGGCGCGCTGACCGCGCTCCTGCGCGCCCGCATGGCCAGCGGCGCGGGGCCGGTGACGCTGCTCAACTGCGACAACCTGCGCCACAACGGCGACCGCTCGCGGGGCGGCCTGCTGCAGTTCATCGAACTCGTCGGCGACCCCTTGCTGCTCGACTGGGTGCAGGCGAACACCACCAGCCCCAACGCGATGGTGGACCGCATCACGCCGCGCCCGACGCCCGACGTGCGCGAGCGCGTGCTGGCCGCGACCGGCGTGGACGACCCCGCCGCGCTGATGGGCGAGAGCTTCATCCAGTGGGTCATCGAGGACCGCTTCATCGCCGGTCGCCCGGCGTGGGAGGTGGTGGGCGTCGAGATGGTCCAGTCGGTGGATGCCTACGAGGAAGCCAAGATCCGCCTGCTCAACGCGACACACTCGTGCATCGCCTGGGCCGGCACGCTGGTCGGCTACCTCTACATCCACGAGGGCACGCACGACCCGGCGATCCGCCAGTTCGCGTTCGACTACGTCACCGACGACACCATCCCGGTGCTCGACACGCCCGAGCACCCCTGCCCGATCCACCTGCCGACCTACCGCGACGTGGTGCTCGACCGCTTCGGCAACCCGGCCATCCGCGACACCAACCAGCGCGTGGCGATGGACGGCTTCAGCAAGATCCCCGGTTTCATCGCGCCGACGGTCCGCGAGCGGTTGGCGCGGGGCGAGACGATCGACAGCGTGGCGGTGCTGCCGGCGCTGTTCCTGGCCTACCTGCAGCGCTGGCACGCCGGGCAGATTCCCTACACCTACCAGGACCAGGCGATGGACCCGGCGGTGGCGCACGCCATCTGCGATGCGGCCGATCCGGTGGCGGCCTTCTGCGCCGACCGGCCGCTGTGGGGCGATCTGGCGGGTGATGCCCGGCTGGTCGCAGCGGTGCGCGGGGCGGGCGAGCGGGTCGCGCGGTTCGTGGCCGGGCACGCGTCCGGCTAAGCTGTGGGCCATCATGCCCGCCAAGCCCCGCTCCGTCCCGCGCCAGCTCAAGCCCGAGCTGGAACATGAGTACGCCCGCTCGCCCGACCTGGGCTACGAGGCGCCGGGCGAGGTCGGCTTCATCCGCTGTCTGGCACACGGATTTCCCACGCCGCTGGCGCGCTGGCACTACCACGACGAGTACGAGCTGCACCTCATCACCAGCACCTCGGGCAAGGTGTTTGTCGGCGACTGGATCGGCCAGTTCCAGCCCGGCCAACTGGTGCTGACCGGACCGCGGTTGCCGCACAACTGGGTGTCGATGGACATGCCCGAGGGTGGGGTGCCCGAGCGCGACCTCGTGATCCAGTTCCACCACGAGCCGCTGACCCGCTCCGCGGCGACGATCCCCGAGCTGGCCGAGGTGCTGCCGCTGCTGGAGCGGGCCCGCCACGGCATCGAGTTCTTCGGCATGGGCGAGCGTGCCCAGGTCCACTGGCAGCACGTCAAGACCTCGCGCGGCCTGCGCCGCTTCACCGCGTTCTGCGAGTTTCTGTGCGACCTGTCGGCCAGCACCGACTACCGGCTGCTGTCGAACGTGCAGATGCAGAGCGTGGACGACGACGACTCGCTCGACCAGATCGACGCCGTCGTCAACCGCCTGACGGACAACCTGTCGCAACCGTTCTCTGCTGCAGACATTGCCGTCGAACTCGGCATGAGCGAGAGCCGCTTCAGCCGCTTCTTCCGCCGCGCCACCGGCAACACCTTCACCGACTTCGTCAACCGCGTGCGCATCAACCGCGCCTGCCAGTTGCTGATGGAGTCCGACCGGCTCATCACCCACATCTGCTACGAGGTTGGCTTCAACAACGTCGCCAACTTCAACCGCCGCTTCCTGGAAATCAAGGGCATGACCCCGAGCGAGTTCCGCAAGCAGGCGGACAACCGCTTCGGGACCAACGCATGTACCTAGGGATCGATCTCGGCACGTCCGAAGTCAAGTTCCTGCTGCTCGACGCGCAGCACCAGATCAACGCCGTCGTCGGCGAGCCACTGACCGTGCAGCGCCCGCAGCCGCTGTGGAGCGAGCAGGCGCCGAGCGCGTGGTGGGCGGCGACGGAGCGGGCGATGCAGCGGCTGAAGGCGGAACACGGCGCGGCGCTGGCGCAGGTGCGTGCGATCGGGCTGTCCGGGCAGATGCACGGCGCGGTGCTGATGGACGCGGCGGGCGAGGTGCTGC
>JBEANV010000240.1:0-3907 GCA_041165285.1 Pseudomonadota bacterium
GGCGCCGTGTTCGGCCGCACGCCGCGCCAGGCAAAAAACGACCCCGCCGCCTGCTCGACCAGCATGCCCAGCCCGTCGCGGCCAATGGCGCCGTGGCGGGCGGCCCAGTCGAGAAACGGCCGGGCGCCTGCGCCGTACATCATGTCCACGGCCAGCGCGCCGCGCCGCAGCACCTCGCCCGGCACCGGCACGCCCGCACCGGCGAGGCTGCTGGCGGTGCCATTGATGACGATGTCGAAGGCCGCGCCGGGGTTGTCCAGCGGCGCGACGCTCAGCGCAACGCCGTGGTCGCGCGCCAGATCGGCGTGGCGGGCGACGAGGGCGTGCGCCTTGTCCGCCGTGCGGTTGGCAACGACCAGCGCCGCCGGCCCCGCCTCGGTCAGCGGCCCGAGCACACCCGCTGCCGCACCACCCGCACCGATCAGCAGCACGCGCCGACCCGCCAGCGTGACGCCCGCGTTGACCGTGATGTCGCGCACCAGTCCGATGCCGTCGGTGTTGTCGCACCACCAGCCCTCGGCGTCGAAGCGCAGCGTGTTGGCGGCCTCGGCGCGCTGGGCGCGTGGCGAGCGGCGCGTGGCGAGCTGCCACGCCTCGAACTTGAAGGGCACGGTGACATTGCAGCCACGCGCACCGCCGTCGGCGAAGGCGTGCACCGTGGCCGTGAAGCCATCGAGCGGACTGAGCAGGCGGCTGTAGCCGAGCGACTGCGCTGTCTCGGCGGCGAAACGGGCGTGGATGTCGGGGGAGCGGCTGTGCTCCACCGGGTGGCCGATCACGGCGTAGCGGTCCATGGCAGGGGTGGGCAAAGTGAAACGATGGAGAAAGGGGGACGGACCGCTCAACGCGCGGGCGCATCCTTGGGCGTGGCGTCTTCGACCGAGGCTTGCACACCCTGGTCCCGCGTGAAGCGGAAGCGCGACACGAACACCAGCCGGTCGAACTGGCCGCGCATGGCTGGCGTGAAGTGCCCGTAAGGGGCGGCACCGCGCACGATGGACTGCGCCTTGCGGTCCAGCGCCCGGTTGCCCGAAGTCTTGATCACCTCGGCCTCGACCACCCGCCCCAAGCTGTCCACTTCCATCAGCATGCTGAGTTCGCCGTAGAGCTTGGCGCCTTCGGCTTCTGGGAAGTTGCGGGTGCCGATGTCCTCGATGCGGCGGCGCAGCGAGTCGTAGTAGACCGCGTGGACACCTTCGCGGGCGGACGGGCTGACGTAGCGTCGGCGCGGGCGGGCGTTTTCGTCGTTGATGCGCTTCTCGATCTGCGCGAGCTGGTCGATGAGCTGGCGGCGGCGCTCTTCCTCGGCGTAGGCCTCGGATGGTGTCTTGTCGGCGGCGGCCTGCACCGGCTCGGGTGCGTTGAGCTTGGCCAGCTCGCGCTTGATCTGGGTGAGGAGCTGCGTCTGCTGCGCCTGCATCTGCTCGATCTGGCGCGTGGCGTCGTCGATGGCGTTGCCGGCCTGGTCGGCGCGCGAGGGCGGCAGCGGCGAGGTGGCCGTGCCCGTCGCCGCGTCACCACCGCCGGCCAGGTTGCGCTGGGCGATGACCTGCGCCTTGGTCGGTTTCTCGGCCGTGCTGCCGTTGACGAGCACCACCTCCAGCGGCGTGTCCTGCAGGATCCGGTCGAAGGCCTGCGGATCGACGACACGCACCATCAGCACCGCCGCGTGCAGACCCACCGACAGGAGCAGGGCGGTCTGGAGGGGCGAGAGTTGCTTGAGGCGCTGCATCGTGGATCGGAGGTCAGGACGCCGATGGTACCGGTGCTGCCGTCTCCACAGGCGCAGTGGCCGGGCCATCGGCGTCGTCCAGGTCGATGGCCAGCGCCAGCCCGGTCGCGGCGGCTTCGGCGCCTTCCTCGGCATCGTCTTCGAGAACCGCATCGTCGTCGCTGCGGGTCGGGTCATCCAGCCGGGTGAGCACGCTGCCGCTGACTTCCAGCGTCAGCAGATCCGGTTCACCCAGCCGCACCCGCACCCGGGCGCCGCGTGGCATCGCGTCCGCCCCGGCCGCGCGCAGCACCAGCGGCAGTGTGTCGGCGCGCACCAGCCCGTCCTTCATCACCGCGCAGTCGAGTTCGGTCACGCCGTTCTGCGTCAGCCAGCGCAGCGTCCAGTAGCGCTCGACGGCGTTCTGGAAGCCGTTGTAGGCCGAGTACGCCGTGTCGAAGCCGGAGATGATCGCCATCAGCATCATGTCCTTGGGCTTGAACGGCGCGACCAGCGCGGCGGTGCGGCCGTGGCGGGCGCAGGCGATGATCTGCCACTGGTTCACCAGGTCCACATAGCGCCGCAGCGGCGAGGTGGCCCAGGTGTAGTGCGCCACCCCCATGCCGGCATGCGGCTGCGCCCGGGTCGACATGCGGACCTTGACGCCCGGCGCCATGCTCGCCTGGCTGCGGTAGATGCCCGGCACGCCCAGCTCGGCCAGCCAGCCGCCCCAGGTGTTGTTCGCCAGGATCATCGCCTCGGCAACGATGGTGTCGAGCGGGGCGCCGCGGCGGCGTTCGCTGATCTGGACCGTCTCGCGTCCGTTCGGCGGCTCCACCGGCGATTGACCCGCCGCATCGACGAGCTTGAAGTTGTAGTCCGGCCGGTTGAAGTTCTCCGGCTTGCCGCGCACGACTTCGCGCTGTGCCTTGAGGTGCTTCGCCAGCCGGAAGCCGAAGGACAGCTCGGCCGCGAACGGAAAATCGGCCGGCGCCGCGCCTGTCAATGCGGCCTCGGTGACCACGGCGTCGAGCTTGTCGTGGCGCAGGTTCGCGGCGATCGGCACGCGCTCCAGCCTGGTCTCGCTGGACTGCACTTCCAGCGTCGCCTCGTCCATCGTCACGTACAGCGACACGGCCGGGCAATCACGCCCTTCCTGCAGCGTGTAGGCCTGCACCACGTCGTCCGGCAGCATGGTCAGTTTCCAGCCCGGCATGTAGACGGTGGACAGGCGGTCGCGCGCCACCTTGTCGATGGGCGAGTCCGGCGCGATCGCCAGCGCGGGTGCGGCGATGTGGACGCCGAAGATGACGGTGCCCGTGCCCAGGCCCTGCACCGACAGCGCGTCGTCGATCTCGGTCGTCGCCGAGTCGTCCACCGAGAAGGCGCGCACGGGCGCCAGCGGCAGCTCGTCCTTGATGGCCGGTGCGGTGAGCGTGGCCGGGAAGCCGACACCCTTGGGGAAAGTCTCGAACAGAAAGCGCCGCCAGTGGAACTGGTAGGGGCTGTCGATGGCCTTGCAGTCGAGCAGCAGGTCGAGCGGCGCGCGCTGTGCCCGCTTGGCGGCTTCGACTACCGCCTTGTATTCCGGCCCGTTCTTGTCCGGCTTGAACAGGATCTTGTACAGCTCGTCGCGCACCGGCTGCGGGCACTGTCCGGCGATCAACTCGGTGGTCCAGGTCTCGATCTGTGCGGCGACCTGTGCCTTCTTCTCGATGGCGAGCAGGGCCGCCTTGACGATGTCCTCGGGCGCCTTGCGGAACAGGCCCTTGCCCATGCGGCGGAAGTAGTGCGGCGCGTGGAACAGCTTGAACAGGGCCGCCGCCTGGTGGGTGGCACCGGCCTTGGCGTCGAAGTAGTCGCGCGCCAGATCGGCGAAGGCGAACTCGTCCTCCGGCGCGAACTCCCAGGCCAGTTCCAGCTCGATCTCCTCGGCCAGCCGCTGGCCCTCGGCGATCAGCTCGGCGGGCGAGGGCTTGTCGAACTTGAGCAGCACATTGGCGGCCTTGACCTTGACACGCTTGCCGGAGTCCAGCTCGATCTGCATCGAGCTTTCTGCTTCCGACATCACGCGCCCGGCGAGGAATTTTCCGGCGTCTTCGAAGAGGGCATTCATAGGGGCGGGATTGTCGCCGATGGCGGCTGGCCCCGTGGTCGATCAAGTCGCCGTCGGCTCAGTCGGGCTGCCATAGAGCC
>JBEANV010000241.1:0-2985 GCA_041165285.1 Pseudomonadota bacterium
AGCGCGCCCACCTGTTCCCTGCGCCTAAGTATTGCCAGGGCGCCGAACCAAATTCCCGGAAAGAATCTGATTCGCATGTCATCTTGTATGGTGCCGACGGCGAGACTCGAACTCGCACAGCTTTCGCCACTACCCCCTCAAGATAGCGTGTCTACCAATTTCACCACGTCGGCACGTGCAAACCATCATTCTACAACCAGCAATCGCGCCACATCTCTGCAGCTGGGCCGGATTAAGACCCTGTTTATGCCGGTTCGCTGCAGGCAAGCCCTCGCAGCACAGCCTTGAATTCTAATGCCAATGAGGGTTTGCCTCAAGTCCCAAACCCGTTTTTTCGCGCAGTTCAGCGTGAGGCAGGTGCAGAAGCAGCCGCTGCCGACGCAGCGGGGGCAGCCACCAACCCCGGAATCTGCGCCGCAACCGGCCCGCTGGCCGCCACGACCGGAGGAGCAGCGGCCCGGTCCAGGACGCTTCCACCTGAACCTCCAGCGCTGCGCAGGTTGCCAAAGTACGCCAGTGCCAGTGTGCAGACAAAAAACAACGTCGCAGCAACGGCCGTCGAGCGCGACAAGAAGTTCGCACTGCCCGTCGCACCGAACAAGCTGCCAGACGAGCCACCACCAAACGCCGCGCCCATGTCGGCCCCCTTGCCGTGCTGCATCAGCACCAGCCCGATCATCACAATGGCCGTCACCAGCTGCAGCAGCAGCACCAGATTCATCATCACTTGCATGGGAAAAACTCCGTATGAATTCGACTGGACCGACCTGTTGCAGGTCAGCTCGCCGCGCGCGCCACAGCAACAAAATCCGTTGCCTTGAGTGCCGCACCGCCGATCAGACCGCCATCGATGTCGGCCTGGGAAAAGAGAATCGCGGCGTTGTCGGGCTTGACGCTACCACCGTACAACAACTTCATTTCGCTTGCGCGGGGCGTTGCAGCGGCCAGTTGCGCCCGCAGCACGGCATGCACCGCCTGCGCCTGCTCCGGCGAAGCGGTGCGGCCTGTGCCGATCGCCCACACCGGCTCATAGGCCACGACCACTTCGCCAATGCACTGCCCGAGCGTATGGATGACGGCCGACAACTGCCGCTTCACGACCGCCTCGGTTTCGCCAGCCTCGCGCTGCGTCAGCGTTTCGCCGACACAGACGATCGGCGTGATGCCTTTGGCGAGTGCAGCCTTGGCCTTGTCGGCCACGAGCTGATCAGACTCACCATGCAAGGCGCGGCGCTCCGAGTGCCCGACGATGGCGTAGCGGCACCCGAACTCGGCCAGCATCGCCGCCGACACCTCGCCGGTGTAGGCACCCTGCGCATGCGCCGAACAATCCTGCGAACCCCAGGCCACACTGCTGTTGGACAGCGTCACCGCGACTTCGGACAGGTAGGGAAATGGCACGCACACCGCCACTTCGGCCACGAAGGGCCGGGCCGCCAAGATGCCCTGCAGCAACTCGGCATTCGCCGCGTGGCTGCCGTGCATCTTCCAGTTACCCACCACCAGCTTGTGACGTGTCGTCATGATGATTGCTCTTCGATCAAGTTAGGTCATCTCACCAAGTCACCAGGTCAGCACGATCTTGCCGACATGCTGATTGGACTCCATCACGGCATGCGCCTGCGCCGCCTCGGCGGCAGGCAACACGCGGTACAGCACCGGCCGGATGCGGCCCGACGCGATCAACGGCCAAACCCGCTCGCGCAGCGCGGTCGCCACGGCCCCCTTGAACGCCACCGGGCGCGGCCGCAGCGTCGAGCCCGTGACCGTCAGGCGTCGACGCAGCACGAGCCCGGCGTCGAACTGCGCCTTCACGCCACCCTGCACCGCGATGATGACCAGCCGACCGTCTTCCGCCAGCGCCGTCACCTCGCGGGCCACGTAGTCACCGGCCACCATGTCGAGGACCACGTCCACGCCACGCCCGCCGGTGAACCGGCGCGACTCCTCGGCGAAATCGGCCGTGCGGTAGTTGATCGCGTGGTCGGCGCCGAGGTCGAGGCACGCCTGGCACTTGGCATCACTGCCTGCCGTGGCGATCACGGTCGCGCCCAGCGCCTTGGCCATCTGGATCGCGGTGACGCCGATGCCGCTGGTGCCCCCCTGGATCAGCAGCGTCTCGCCTGGTTGCAACGCCGCCCGCATGAACACGTTCGACCACACGGTGAAGCAGGTCTCGGGCAGGCTCGCCGCCTCGATGTCGCTCAGACCATCCGGCACCGGCAGGCACTGCAGCGCAGGCGTCACGCACAGCTCGGCGTAACCGCCACCCGGCGTCAGCGCGCAGACACGCTGCCCGATCGACAACCCGGCCGCGGCCATCGCTTCGGCATCCCCCGCCACGATGACACCCGCCACCTCCAGCCCGGGCAGGTCGGAAGCGCCCGGCGGCGGCGGGTAGGCACCCATGCGCTGCAGCACGTCGGGGCGGTTCACCCCGCTGGCCACCACGCGAATCAGCACCTCGCCCGCGCCCGGCACCGGGTCCGCACGATCGACCAGCGTCAGCACGTCCGGTGGTCCCGGGCGAGAGATTTCGATGGCTTTCATGTGCGGAATCCTCTGGGCGGCTAGGCAACGAATCAGGACTGCGACGGCTCCGAACCGGCGTCCGGCGCGGCAGCAACCGGTGCAGCCACATCGGCGGCAGGCTGCTCGCTGCGCGGCGGGCGCTCGCTGCGCTCACGGCGCGGACCACGGTCGCCGCGGTCGTTGCGGTCGCCATATTCACGGCGCGGCGCGCGTTCGAAACGCTCCTCTTCCATGCCTTCCGGACGCTCCAGCAGCGCCTTCATCGACAGCTTGATGCGACCCTTCTCGTCCGTCTCCAGCACCTTGACCTTGACGATCTGGCCTTCGGTCAGGAAATCGGTGACCTTCTCGACACGCTGGTGGGCGATCTGGCTGATGTGCAGCAGGCCATCCTTGCCCGGCAGCACGTTGACCAGGGCACCGAAGTCCAGGATCTTGACGACCGGGCCTTCG
>JBEANV010000242.1:0-5462 GCA_041165285.1 Pseudomonadota bacterium
ATCACCGCCTCGTCCGCCAGCGTCGCCAGCCGGGCCTCGTCGATCAGGTAGAACCCGCCCGCGTTCAAGGACTGCCCGTCGGGCAGCGCGCCCTGGATCTCGCCGCCGCGCAGCAGGTCGAGTGCCACCAGCCGGTCGCACAGCACCCGCGTGCGCACCGTCTCGCGCTCGAAGTTGTCGAGCAGTTGCTGCACGGCCTGCAGCACCGGTGTCGGCTCGCCGGCCGCATCCAGCACTTCGTCGCCCGTCTCGCCACCAAAACCCGGCCAGGCGGCGTCAACCACCAGATTGAGCGGCCCCTCCTCGCTGGCCGCATAGGCGAAGGGATAACGGCGCAGAAAAGCCGGCAGGTAGGTGGCCTGCCATTCGCCTGCGGGGCCGACGAACAGGTTTTCACCTTCGCGCAGACCGAGCAGCAGCACAGGAGAGACCTGCACCCGGCCCTGCGTGTCCTGCCCCGTCGGCACGAAGGCGATCGGGAACTCGCGCGCCGCCTCGATGAACTCGATGGCGGTCACAGGCACAGCGTTCAGGCCCTGCGCGACACGCCAGTCGCGCACCGGGGCAACCCGGTGACCCGCATGCGCTTCGCGGGTCAGCAGCACTGGCTGGCGATAGAGCGCGGCGGTGGAGGTGGGGGTGGATGCGGTCATTCGGTCAGTCCTTCTTCATCGCCCGTGCGGCTGGCCAGCACCCTGTCCACACGCTTGCCATCCAGATCCACCACCTCGAAGCGCCAGCCTGCCCACTCGACCGCATCGGTGATCTGCGGCAAGCGCCCCAGCAGCAGCATCACCATGCCGGCCAGCGTGTTGTAGCGGCCGCGGTCCTCGTCGGGCAGTTGCTTCAGACCCAGGCGGTCCTTGAGTTCGGGCACCGGGATCATGCCGTCCACCAGCCAGGAGCCATCCTCGCGCTGCACGGCCCAGGCGTCCTCGGCCAGGTGCGGCGTGAACTCGCCGGTGATGGCCTCCAGCACGTCGCGCAAGGTGATCACGCCCTGCACCACACCGTACTCGTCCACCACGAACACCATCTGCACCGGCGTGCCGCGGAAGTGCTCCAGCAGCTCCATGCCTGACAGCGTTTCCGGCACGAACACGGGCGGCTGCATCGAGTCGGTGAGCGAGATTTCCCGGCTCGCGGCGAGTTGCATCAGCAACTGGTGCGCCGTCACGACACCGAGCACTTCGTCCAGCCCGCCGCGGCAGACCGGATAGCGCGAGTGGCCGTGTTCGGTCAGGCCGGCCAGGATTTCCTCACGGCTGGCAGCGACCTCCAGCCAGGCGATGTCGCCCCGCGGAATCATCATCGAGCCGATCTGGCGGTCGTCGAGGCGGAACACGTTGCGCACCATCTGGTGCTCGTGGGCCTCGATCACGCCAGCGTCCAGGCCCTCTTCGAGGCTGGCGGCGATTTCTTCTTCGGTCACGCCGCGGCTGGTGCTTTCGCGCACACCCATCAGGCTGAGCACGGCCTGCGTGGTGCCGGCCAGCAACTTGACGAAGGGACCGGCCGCGACCGACAGGCCACGCATCGGGCGCGCCACCAGACGGGCGACCGTCTCGGGGTACATCTGGCCGACCCGCTTGGGCACCAGCTCGCCGAAGATGATCGTCATGAAGGTGATCAGCGCGACCACCAGACCGGTGCCCATCACCTCGGCCACGGCGGCCCTGATCGGCAGATTCGCCAGCAGCCAGGCCGAGACGGGGCCGGAGAAGGCCGCTTCACCGACGATACCGTTGAGCACGCCGATCGAGGTGATGCCGATCTGGACCGTGGAGAGAAACTGGGTAGGACTGTCGTGCAGGGCAAGCGCAGCGCGGGCGCCTGCGTCTCCCGTCTCGGCCATCACCTGCAGACGCGCCTTGCGGCTGGCTGTCAGGGACATCTCCGACATGGCGAAGACGCCGTTGATCACGATCAGAACAAAGAGAAGGGCTAGGTCCATGTGGGGCACGAAAGAACATCGCGCCAGCAGTTGAGGCGCGAAGAGCGTAGCAGAATCGCGCGCATGAATTACCTGATCGGCGATCTGCAAGGCTGCTGTGACGCTTTTGAGCGACTGCTGGCCACCCTCGATTTCTCGCCGTCGCGCGACCGGATCGTCCTGCTGGGCGATCTCGTCAACCGGGGGCCGTGTTCGCTGAAGGTACTGGAGCGGCTGGCCGGCTTCGGCGACGCGGCCACCTGCCTGCTGGGCAACCACGATCTGCACCTGCTGGCCGTCGCCTACGGCGTGCGCAGCGCGCACCGCAGCGACACGCTGGACGAGATCCTCGCCAGCCCCCGGTGCGGGCACTGGATGACCTGGCTGCGCCACCAGCGGCTGGCCGTGCGGGAACATGGCTGGCTGATGGTGCACGCTGGCGTGGTGCCGTCATGGAGCGCCGAGCAGACCCTGGCACTCGCGGCGGAGGTCGAGGCCCTGCTGCGCAGCGGCGATCTGCGGGCGTTTCTGCAGGTGATGTACGGCAACGATCCCGCGCGCTGGGAAGACACGCTGCGGGGACCGGACCGCTGGCGCTTCGTCATCAACGTGCTCACGCGGATCCGCTTCTGCGCAGCCGATGGCACGCTCGACTTCCAGCTCAAGGAGGGCGCCGACGCCGCCCCGCCCCATCTGATGCCGTGGTTCGACGCACCGGGCCGCCAGACAGCCGGCACGCCGATCGCCTTCGGCCACTGGTCGACCCTCGGCATGCTGGACCGCCCCGACCTGCTGGCGCTCGACACCGGCTGCGTCTGGGGCGGACGACTCACTGCTGCGCGTGTGGACGGTGGGCGGCGTGAACTGATCAGCATTGACTGCCCGCAGGCGCTCGCACCGGCCTGAACTTCCGGGCGCCCACTTCTGACACAATGGTGCCCCTGCAGGAAGCGTGGCCGAGCGGTTTAAGGCACTGGTCTTGAAAACCAGCGAAGGGGGAACCCTTCCGTGAGTTCGAATCTCACCGCTTCCGCCAGGCGCTGCTCAGCGCCTCATCTCCGGCACCAGCCACGGCAACAACCCCGCCCCCGCACTGCGCAACTGCGCCACGGCCGACCAGGCGTCGTGCTGCGCATTGACCTCGGCCAGCCGCAACTGGACATGCTCGGCCTCGGCGGACATCAGGTCGAACAGCGAGCGCCGGCCCAGCCGCGCCCACTGCTCGTAGGTCGCCGCGCGAACCAGCTCGCTCTCCTTGAGCACCTCGACGATCTGCACGGCCCGGGTCCGCGCGCTGCTGGCGGCGTCGTGCAGCGCGGTGGCGGTGCGGGTGCGTTCGTCGACCAGCGCGTCTTCCTGGCGGCGGGCCGCGAGTGCGCGCTCGGCCGCGGCGTTGCTGCCGGCGGTGGCAGCGCCGCCGTCGGCCAGCGTGAGGTTCAGGGTCAGACCGGCGTTCCAGTTGGCCGTGTCGACATGGGCGTAACGCGACTGGCTCGCGCCCACCTGCCAGCGCACCTGCGGTGCAGTTTCGGCACGGCTGGCGCGGGCGTAGGCGTCCATCGCCTCGGCCTGCAGGCGCAACTGGCGCACATCCGGGCTGGCGGCAATCTCGTCGACCACCTGTGCCAGCGGCGGCAGCTCCTGCAGCGGCTGGCCCGCGTCGGACCATGGCAGGATAGCCGGCCCGCCGACGAGCTGCTGCAACCGCATCTCCGCCTGGCGCCGCGCGGTGAGTGCGTCCTCGCGGGCGAGCTGCGCCTGGCGCAAGCCCTTGCGGGCCTGGACGAGTTCGCTGCTGCGGCCCCGGTCCAGCTCGACCACCTGCTCCATCATGCGGACCAGGCAGGCCATCTTGCCAACGTAGCGGTCGTGCACGACCAGCTGCACCGTGTAGCGGTTGCGCTCCAGCACGGTGACCACAGCGTCGCGCACCACCCGCTCGCGCACCGAGCCGACGCTGACCTCGCCCGCATCGGCCATCCGCTGGCGGTAGCGGACCAGCTCGCCGAGCCGCCCGCCGTCGTACAGCGGCGCCGACACACTGAGCGCCAGACTGCCGGTGCGGGACTCGCGGCGGGTGTCGCCATCGTAGGCGGACTGGTTCAGCCCCAGTCCGCTGCTCAGACCGACCGCAGGCCTGGCCGCGGCGGCGGTCTGCTCCAGATCGAAACGCGCCGCGCGGCTGCCGTGCTGGGCACCGCGGACATCGGCGCTCTGCGCCAGGGCCTCGCGTGCCAGAGCAGCCAGTTCATTCAACGCATCGTCGGGGGCGGCAGCGGCCTCGGCAGACACGGACGGGCGGGCAGGCGGCGGATCGTCGCAGGCCGGCGCAGCTCGGGCACCACCGGTGCACCAGGCCAACACCGCAGACAGCGCCAGGACCCGCGCGTGCAGACGGGAAGCAGGGGAGGGAACAGTCGACATCAAACCCTCACCGTTCACGGAACGCCTCACGCCCCTTCAGCATCGGGGACACCAGAAACTCCAGCACGCTGCGCTCCCCGGTGCGGATCTCGACCGAGGCCGTCATGCCGGGCAGCACCGCCAGCGGGTGGCCGGTCGCCGTGTGCAGCCGCTTGGCATCGGCACGGATGCGGGCCTTGTAGTAGGTGGTGTCCTGTGTCGCACCAGGGCGGTCCTCGCCAAGGGCGTCCGGGCTGATGACCTCGATCGTGCCTTCCAGACCGCCGTAGGTATAGAAGTCGTAGGTGCTCAGCTTGACCGTGACCGGCAGGCCGGCATGCACGAAACCGATGTCTGCGGGCGCGATGCGGGCCTCGACCAGCACCCGGTCACCCTGCGGCACGATTTCCATGATCGGAGCGCCCGCACCGACCACTCCGCCGACCGTCGTCATGCGCACGTTCTTGACGATGCCGCGCACGGGGGATTTCAGCGTCGTGCGCTGCACCGCGTCGACCTTGGCGACTTGCTGTGGCGCGATCTGGGCGAGTTCGCCATTCACGCGCACCAGATCGGTCGCGGCCTCCTGGCGGAACCGGTTCTGCCGCTCCTGCACCTGCATCAGCAGCTCGTTGCGCTGGCGGTCCAGCCGCATCACCTCGACCTCGGACATCAGGCCACGCTCGGCCATCTGGCGCGCGGTGGCGAGTTCCTGCTCCAGCAGCACGATGTTGCTGCGGCTGACCGACACGGAGTCTTCCAGCACACGCCTGCGGGCCTGCAGCGCATCAGACTCGGCGGCGGCGATGCCCGCGCCGGCGGCCCCCGCAGCGCGCAGTTCCGTTGGCACGCTCAGCGCCCGGCCATTCGCCTCTGCCGACAGGCGCGCCGCGGCACCGAGCAGCGCGAGCTGGCGGGCGCGGCCTTCGTTCTGCTGCGCCGCGACGCGGGTCGGATCGAGCTGGACCAGATCCGCGCCGATCTCGACCAGATCGCCCTCGCGCACCAGCACGGCACGCAGCAGGCCGCCTTCCAGACTGGCGATGACCTGCTCCTGGCCGTCGGGCACGACCTTGCCCTGGGCGCGCGTGATGACGTCCACCGGCGCCAGCGCCGCCCAGACGCC
>JBEANV010000243.1:0-5673 GCA_041165285.1 Pseudomonadota bacterium
CGCTGGGCGCCCGATGCTGGAAGTGCTTCGCCACCAGGACCTGGAGGGCGTGCTGGCAACGGTGGTGCGCTACTTTGGTGGTGTGAAGCTGGGTGCCGGAGGGCTGGTGCGGGCCTATACCGATGCGGTGGCCCAGGCGCTGCTTGGCGCAACCAAGGTGCCTCTGCAACGCATGTGCGTGCTGCGTTGCACGGTGCCGTATGCGCTGGAGGGCGTGGTGCGGCGCGAACTGGCAGCAGCCGGCGCGGTGTTGGCGGAAGTGCGCCATGGCAGCCAGGTCGACATCGGTTTCACTCTGCCCGAGGCTGATGCCCCGGGCGTCATGGTGCGGCTTTCTGACGCCGCGCAGGGTCGGATTGGCTGGCAGAAACAGACCATCGCTGGATGAGAGGCTCCTGATGTTTTGCTGTTACGCACTGGTACATCTCCCCATAAGAATGTATAAAGAGTGAAATAAATCACCAATAAATCACCAGGTGGAGGGTGCCGTGTATGAAGAACCCCGTCTCGAAGATGTCACCCGCCGTTGGCGGGGTGAAGGGCTGCCGATGAACCGCCCTGACCAGCTGTCCGGGCTGCCCGCCCGGAATCCGCAGGCACTGCCCAACGCACCGGACGGTGAGTTCGACCCGGCGGCCTGGATCTGTTCGGTCTGCGGCAAAGTGCGCCCGCGTGACCTGCTGCACAGCAAGGCGATCCTGGGGCAGCAGCAACTGGTCTGCGCGCCGTCCTGCCTGGGGGCCGAACGGCGCGCCAACGCCCGCTGAGCAACGGGCCCCTCGTCGATAGAATCGGTCGGTTCATCGGCTGGAATTTCAGTTCCAGCCGGTCTTTTGCCGTCTATCCTGAGTGCCTGATGCCCATTCCCAGCCGTTCCTCCAGCCCGCCACCGTCCGTCCTGCGCCGCCTTTCGATGGCGTTCGGTGTGCTGTTCAGTGGTGAGCTGGCGCAGCGCTACCTGGCGGCCAACGAGCCGGTTGCCGCCGCCCCCACGCCAGTCGCCCCACCCCCGCCCCAGACCACCACGTTGAAGGAATCCTCACCCGAAGCGGCCCTGCAGCTGCTCGGCCTGCTCCAGCGCGAAGCCCGCCTGATCGACTTCGTGCAGGAAGACCTCACCGGCTACGCCGACGCCGATGTCGGCGCCGCCGCCCGCCTCGTCCACGAGGGTTGCCGCAAGGTGTTGAAGGCCCATTTCACGCTCGCCCCCGTGCGTGCCGAGGACGAAGGCCGCCGCATCACGCTGCCGGCCGGCTTTGACTCCAGCGAGGTCCGCCTGACCAGGAATGTCGTCGGTCAGGCCCCATTCACCGGCACGCTGTGCCACCGCGGCTGGCGCGTCACCGAGATCCGCCTGCCGCAGCGTGCCGAACACCACGACGTGTCCATCGTCGCGCAGGCGGAGGTCGAGCTGTGAGTGCCGCCCCCCGCTACAGCCTGGGCATCGACCTGGGTACCACGCACTGCGCGCTCGCCTGGGTCGATCTGCAGGCCAGCGAAGGTGACCAGACCGTGCATGGCGTGCTGTCGGTACCGCAGGTGACGGCGCCCGGCACGGTCGAGTCACGCGACCTGCTGCCGTCCTTCCTCTACCTGCCGCACGTCGACGAACTCGCCGCGGGTGACCTGAGCCTGCCGTGGGGCGAAGAGCCCGGCGGCTCGGTCGGCACGATGGCCCGCCAGCGAGGCGCCACCACGCCGATCCGCCTCGTGTCGAGCGCCAAGAGCTGGCTGTGTCACCCGGGCGTCGATCGCCGTGGGCCGATCCTGCCCGCCGACGCACCGGCCGAGATCGCCCGCGTGTCACCGCTGGAGGCGTCGCGGCGCTACCTGGCGCACCTGCGCGACGCCTGGAACCACGCCCACCCCGAGGCGCCGTTCGAGCAGCAGAGCGTCACCGTGACGATACCGGCGTCGTTCGATCCCGCCGCCCGCGAGCTGACCGCCGAGGCCGCCCGCGACGCGGGTCACGGCGCGGTCACGCTGCTGGAGGAGCCACAGTCGGCGCTCTATAGCTGGATCCAGACCAGCCAGGGCGCGTGGCGCAAGGCGGTGCGGCCGGGCGACGTGATCCTGGTGGTCGATGTGGGTGGTGGCACGAGCGACTTCTCGCTGATGGCGGTGCTGGAGCGCGAGGGCCAGCTCGAACTCACCCGCGTCGCGGTCGGCGACCACATCCTGCTCGGCGGCGACAACATGGACCTCGCGCTGGCGCACACCGTGGCGCGCAAGCTCGCCGCGGAGGGCAAGACGCTCGACCCGTGGCAGATGCGGGCGCTGACCCATGCTTGCCGCTCGGCCAAGGAAGTGCTGCTGTCCGACCCGGACGCGCCGACGCAGCCGCTGGTTGTGCCCAGCCGCGGCTCGAAGCTGATCGGCGGCTCGGTCCGCACGGAGCTGACCCGCGCCGAGGTCAGCGCGGTCATCCTGGAGGGCTTTTTCCCGCAGGTCGCCGCGTCGGCGCGGCCGGTGCAGAAACCGCGCATCGGCCTGACACAGCTCGGCCTGCCGTATGCGCAGGACGCCGCGATCAGCCGCCACCTCGCCGCCTTCCTCGCCCGGCAGGTCGGTGCGCTGGCGGATGTGGACGGTCTCGCGGCAGTCCAGCCGGCGGACGCGACCTTCCTGCACCCGACAGCGGTGCTGTTCAACGGCGGTGTTTTCCGCGCCGGCCCGCTGGCGCGGCGCACGCTGGACACGCTCAACACTTGGCTCGCCGAAGAAGGTGCGCCTGCGGCTCGCCAGCTCGACGGCGCCGACCTCGATCTGGCCGTGGCGCGTGGCGCGGCGTATTACGGCCATGTGCGGCGCGGGCGCGGCGTGCGCATCCGGGGCGGCACGGCGCAGGCGTACTACGTCACGGTCGAGTCGTCGATGCCAGCGGTGCCGGGCATGGAAGCCCCCATGCAGGCGCTGTGCGTCGCGCCGTTCGGCATGGAGGAGGGCAGCGATGTGGCGCTCGACGCGCAGCCGTTCGGGCTGGTGGTCGGCGCACCCGTGCAGTTCCGCTTCCTCGGCTCGTCCGTGCGGCGGCAGGACGTGGCGGGCACGCTGCTCGACTTCTGGCCGTCCGACGAACTCCACGACATCGGCGAGATCCAGGCCACCCTGCCCACGCAGGGCCGCTCGGCGGGCGAAGTCGTCGCCGTGACGCTGCACGCTGCCATCACCGAAACCGGCACGCTCGAACTCGCCGCCGTCCCGATCGGCGGCACCGAACGCTGGAAGGTCGAGTTCGACATGCGCGGCCAGTCGTCGGCTGGCTGATGGCGGGCCTGGGTCCGTACCTCGTCGGCATCGACCTTGGCACCACGCACACCGTGGTGGCCAGCGCCCGCTCGGGTGGCGCCGAAATCACGCTATTCGACATCCCCCAGTGGACCGGCCCGGGCGAGTGGTCCGCTCGCCCGTTGCTGCCTTCTGTCCGCTACCACCCCCTCGACGGCGCGCCCTTCGTCGGCCACCACGCCCGCCAGCTCGGCGCACAGGTGCCCGGTCGCCTCGTCAGCAGCGCCAAGAGCTGGCTCTCGCACCCCAGCGCCGACCGCCTCGCGCCCATCCTGCCCTGGGGTGCGGACGACAGCGTGGGCAAGGTCTCGCCGGTCGAGGCCAGCGCGTGCTGCCTCGCCCACGTCCGCACCGCCTGGGACCACGCCCACCCCGACGCACCGCTCGATGCGCAGACCGTCGTGCTCACCGTGCCCGCGTCCTTCGACGAGGCGGCGCGGGCGCTGACGCTGCAAGCGGCGCGGCTGGCGGGGCTGCCGACGCTGGCGCTGGTCGAGGAGCCGCAGGCCGCGTTCCAGGACTGGCTGTTTCGCCACCGCGAGACGCTGGCCGCTGCGCTGGAGGGCGTGCGGCGTGTGCTGGTGTGCGATGTGGGCGGCGGGACGACCGACTTTTCGCTGATCGACGTGGGGCCGCCGGACCGGCCGGGCGGCTTGCCGAGCCTGCGCCGCAGCGCCGTGGGGCAGCACCTGATGCTCGGCGGCGACAACATGGACCTGGCGCTGGCGCACCTCGTCGAGCGGCAGCTGGCCGAGGCGGCGGGTGGTACGGCGGCGCCACTGTCGAGTGCCCGGCTGTCGCAGTTGATCGCCCGCTGCCGCGTCGCCAAGGAGCAGTTGCTGGCGGCCGAGGCGCCCGTGCAGGTGACGGTGACGCTGCTCGGCGGCGGTGCGCGGCTGATCGGGCAGGCGCAGTCGGTGGTGTTGCGGCGCGACGAGGTGCGGGCGCTGCTGGTCGATGGATTTTTCCCGCGCGTGGGGCTGCACGAGACGGCGCGGCGGGCGCGGGGCGGGCTGGTCGAGTTCGGCCTGCCGTATGCCAGCGATGCGGCCGTCACGCGCCAGCTCGCCAGCTTCCTGCAGCAGCACCTGGCGCCCGGCGAGGCGCTGCCGGACACGGTGCTGCTCAACGGCGGCGTCTTCCGCGCCGACGCACTGGCGGAGCGGTTGTTGCAGACGCTGGCCGACTGGCGCGGCGGCGAGGCACCGAGGCTGCTGCACAACGACAACCCGGACGTGGCCGTGGCCCGTGGCGCCGTGGCACACGCACTGGCACGGCAGGGGCGGGCACCGCGCATCGGCGGCGGGGCGGCGCGCAGCGTGTTCCTGCTGCTGGATGAGGATGCCGATCGGGTGCAGGCCGTCTGCCTGCTGCCGCGGGGCGGCGAGCCGGGCCACGCACTGACGCTGGCCGAGCGCACCTTCTCGCTGCGCCTCGGCCAGCCCGTGCGCTTCCACCTGGCGACTTCAACTGTCGAAACCGGCGCACCGCCCGCCATCGGCGAGCTGCTGACGCTCGCCCCCGACACGCTGCACCGCCTGCCGCCCATCGCCACCGTGGTGCCGCCGACCGAGGCCACGGCCAGTCGGCGTGATCCGCTGGTGCGGCTGGAGGCCACGCTCGGCGAAGTCGGCACGCTGGAGATCCGCTGCATCAGCGTCGAGGATCCGGCGCAGCGCTGGCAGCTCGAATTCCAGTTGCGCGCCACCGCAGCGAGTGCCGTGCAGTCCGACACCCAGCTCGCGCCGCGGCTGCCCGAGGCGATCGCGCTGATCGACCGCGTCTTCGGTGCCAAGACGCAGAAGCTCGCGCCCAAGGACATCAAGGGCCTGCGCGTGCAGCTCGACCACCTGCTCGGCGACCGCGACCTCTGGTCCCGCCCATTGGCGCGCCGGCTGTTCGACGTGCTCTGGCAGCGCGCCCGCGGCCGGCGCCGCTCGGCCGACCACGAGCGGCTGTGGCTCAACCTGGCCGGCTGGTGCCTGCGACCGGGGTTCGGCGATCCGCTGGATGCATGGCGGGCGGAGCAGGTCTGGACAATCTTCGAGGCCGGCGCCGAATACCGCAGCGATCCGCAGGTCGCCGCGCAGTGGTGGACGCTGTGGCGGCGCGTGGCCGGTGGTTTGCCCCAAGCCGCGCAGCTGCGGCTGCTCGACGATTTTGGCTACAACCTGCAGGCGACGGAACACCCCGGGGCGCCTTTGCCGCCGAAGCCACCGGGCCTCGTCAAGGGCGGCCACGACGACATGGTGCGCCTGGGTGCCGCGCTGGAGCGCATCCCGCCCGAGCACAAGGCGGAGGTCGGCGACTGGCTGCTGCAGCCACTGACCGCGGGCGGCGCGACCATCGCGAACGCCACGCCCGAGCGCGACGAGCTGCGCCTGT
>JBEANV010000244.1:0-5261 GCA_041165285.1 Pseudomonadota bacterium
ACGCGATCACGCCCGCCGTGGCCAAGACGGCGATGTTCGACCAGATGACGCAGCAGCAGATCGACTACATGCTCGGCAAGATCCCGATGGGCCGCTTCGTGCAGCCGGACGAGATCGCGGCAATGGTGGCGTGGCTGTGCAGCGAGGACTGTTCGTTCACGACCGCCGGGGTGTTCGACATCACCGGCGGTCGGGCGACATACTGAGCACCGAGGCTCAGCTCCCCGCGATCATCATCCGGTCCACCAGCACCGAGCCGATCGTCTTGCTGCCCATGGTGTATTCGTCCGCACCGATGGCGACGATGCCCTTGAACATCTCGCCCAGGTGGCCGGCGATGGTGACTTCATCGACCGGATGCACGATGCGGCCGTTCTCGACCCAGAAGCCCGCTGCACCACGCGAGTAGTCACCCGTCACGTAGTTGACGCCCTGCCCCATCAGCTCGACGACGAACAGGCCGCGGTCGAGCTTGCGCAGCATGGCCTCCAGGTCATCGCCGGCAGCAGTCAGGCGGCTGCGCAGGTGCAGGTTCTGCGAGCCTCCGGCGTGGCCAGTGGTCTTCATGCCGAGCTTGCGCGCCGAGTAGCTCGACAGGAAATAGCCCTGCGCCACGCCCGCCTCGACCACCTTGCGTGCATGGGTCCGCACGCCTTCGTCGTCGAACGGGGCGCTGCCCTTGGCCTTGCGGATATGAGGGTCTTCGTCGATGTCGATGTGGTCCGGGAACACCGGCTTGCCCAGGCTGTCCAGCAGGAACGTGGCCTTGCGGTAGAGCGCGCCGCCGCTGGTGGCCTGCACGTAGGCGCCCAGCAAGCCAGCCGCCACGGTCGATTCGAACAGCACCGGCATCGGCCCGGTCGGGATCTTGCGGCTCTTCAGGCGGGACAGCGCGCGCTGTGCCGCGTAGCGGCCGACGGCTTCGGGCGAGGCCAGATCGGCAGCGTCGCGCATCGAGCTGTACCAGGAGTCGCGCTGCATGTCGCGCCCGCGGCCGGCGATCGGCGAGACCGAGATCGAGTGGCGCGAGCTGGCGTAGCCGCCACAGAAACCGCGGCTGTTGGCGGTGTAGAAATGCGACTGCTGCGCCGAGACGCCCGCGCCGTCGGAATTCGTGATCATCGCGTCGGTGTCGAGAGCCGCCGCCTCGCAGCGCAGCGCGAGTTCGGCCGCTTGCTCGGCGTTGACCGTCCAGGGGTGGAACAGGTCCAGGTCGCAGTCCGCCGCCCAGCCCAGCGCCAGATCGCCTTGATCGGGCAGACCGGCGGCGGTGTCCTCGGCGGTGAAGCGGGCGATGTCGTAGGCGGCCTGCACGGTCTGGCGCAGTGCGGCGGGCGAGAAATCGGAGGTGCTGGCGTTGCCGCGGCGCTGGCCGAGGTACACCGATACGCCGATGGCCTTGTCGCGGTTGCGCTCGACGTTCTCGATCTTGCCCTTGCGCACCGAGACCGACAGCCCGGCGCCCTCGGAGACCTCGACGCCCGCGTCGGTCGCGCCGAGCGACTTGGCCAGCGCCAGCGCGTCCTCGACCAGGGTGCGGAACTGGTCCCGCGTGTAGGAGAAACCGGAATCGGGACGGGACATCGTGGCAGTCGAAGCGGTCGTGGCAGTCATGTACGGGTCGGGCCGGTGGTGGTCGCTCGTATCATAGCGGTCGTCCTCACCCCCACCGCCCATGCACCCGAACGACCACTTTGACCACGACGACGCCGCACCGGCCCGCGACGACGATTTTGCCGACCGCCCGAGCAAGACCAAGCTCAAGCAGGAGATGCACGACCTCCAGGCGCTGGGCAAGGCGCTGATCGAGATGCCCGACGCGCGCCTGACCGCGATGGGCATGCCCGAGTTCCTGCTCGACGCCCTGCTGCAGCTCAAGCGCACCCGCTCGCACGAAGGCCGCCGCCGCCAGTGGCAGTACGTGGGCAAGCTCATGCGCCGCGTCGATGCCGAGCCGCTGCGCGAGGCGGTGGCGTCGTTCAAGGTGCCCGGTGCGCGGGAAACCCTCGCGCTGCACACGGCAGAGCGTTGGCGTGAGCGCCTGCTGGCCGAAGACGATGCCCTCACCCAATGGATGAGCGAACACCCGGACACCGACGCGCAGGGTCTGCGCACGCTGATCCGCAACGCCCGCAAGGACCAGCTCGCCGCCGCCGCCCTGCCCGCCGAAGGCACCGCTGAACGCAAGGGCCGCGCCTACCGCGACCTGTTCCAGCGCATCAAGTCGGCGCTCGAAGCCGCCGCCAAGGCGGACGAACTGGCCGACCAGGACACCGACGAGGAAGACGACAATGAGTGACGCCATCCTGCCGCCACCCGAGCCAGTGCGCATCGGCCTCGTCTCGGTCAGCGACCGGGCCAGCAGCGGCATCTACGAGGACAAGGGCATTCCGGCACTGCAGGAGTGGATGGCGCGCGCGCTGCACAACCCGGTCACCTGGGTCACGCGGCTGATCCCCGACGAGCAGGACGGCATCAGCGCCGCGCTGCGCGATCTGGTGGACGTGAACCAGTGCGACCTCGTGCTGACCACCGGCGGCACCGGCCCCGCGCTGCGCGACGTGACGCCCGAGGCGACGCTGGCGGTGGCCGACAAGGTGATGCCCGGCTTCGGCGAGCAGATGCGCCAGATCAGCCTGCGCTTCGTGCCGACGGCGATCCTGTCGCGGCAGGTGGCGGTGATCCGCGGCAAGGCGCTGATCCTGAACCTGCCAGGCCAGCCCAAGTCGATCGCCGAGACACTGGAAGGCCTGCCGAACGCGGTGCCGCCGTGTCCGGGCATCTTCGCGGCCGTGCCCTACTGCATCGACCTGATCGGCGGGCCGTACCTGGAAACGCGCGACGCCGTCTGCAAGGCGTTCCGGCCCAAGACGGCGCAGCGTCCGGCGCGCGGCTGAGTCAGCGGCCCCGGTTCACTGCTCGACAGCGCCGAGGTCTGGCGCCGCGCCCTTCGACACCCGCGACTGTGTGCGCCCGACCGCGTCGAGCTGCCAGAGCACCGGCACTGCGGCGAGGCCCGCCGGTGCGGCCATGGCGGCATCCACCAGCGCACTGCCCGGCAGCGGCACCCAGCCACCCGCCACCAGCGGCGAGCGCAGCCCCACGACCTGCGCGGCGGCCGTCAGCAGCTGCCCTGTCAGGGTGTGCCACTGGTCGATGTCCTGCCAGCCGATCGACAGCCAGTTGCGCCCGAGGTGGACGATCCCGCCGGTGACCCAGGGTGGCTGCACCGACTGGCCCGCGCGCAGGCTCTTCTCGGCCACGGTGCTGGCGAAGACGATGGCGTTGTTCCACACCTCCGCCCGCTCCTCGGTGGTGGAGAGCTGGAACACTGCCGCCCCGTTGCCCGTGACGATCACCGTGTTGTGGAAGAACTGCAGCACCCCCTTGCGGAAGATCGGCTCGCCCCAGAGCGCCCCAGGCGTGCTGCCGTAGTGGTCGCCGCCGTAGTGGATGACGCTGCCGGTGTCGCCGTTCTTGCGGATCTGGTTGCCGTAGACCAGCGTCGTGCGGTAGTCGGCCCGGGACAGCGCGAGCTGCGGGAAGTCCTCGGCCTCGACCAGGTCGATGGCGTGCGCCCCTTCCTCGATGCGGTTGTAGCGCACGACCAGTCCTGCCGAGCGGTCCTTGATCGCGTTGCCACGGGCACCGGCGCGCAGCGGGCCGTAGACGTTGTGCTCGATCACGACACCCAGGCCCTGGGTGTAGGTGTTGTGCTCCGACTCGCTGCCAGCCAGCCCGTTGCCGCGGATCACGTTGCCGACGATGCGCAGGTTCTCGGTGACCGCGCCGCTGCCGTCGTCGGACGAACGGCTGAAGACGCCCATGACGCAGTCGCTCAGCTCGTTGTCGGCGATGGTGATGTGGTCACCGCGGTCGATCCAGAGGCAGGCGCCGAAGTCCGAATAGGTCTGTGCGGCGCCGGCCGCATCGCGGAAGCGGTAGCTCGGGTGGGCACGGGTGATCTTCAGCCCGTCGATCTGGACATGGGACGGCCGGTCGGTCCAGGCGTCCGACGCCAGCGACTTGACCATGACGATGGCGCGGCTCTGGAAAATCTCGCTGCCGTTGCCCGCGAAGGCGGCGACCAGCGCGCTGCGGGTCGTGGCGTCCTGGCCATCGATCACCGGCCGTTCGCCGTTCGGGCCGCGCACGCCGCAGATGCGCACCGGCTTGGCCGCCGTGCCCTGGGCGGCCAGCAGGAACTTGCCGTGGTACGGGGTGGCGCTGTGGTGGATGCGCACCGTGTCGCCCGGCGCAAGGCGCTCCCAGGGCACCTGGTCCAGCGCCGTCAGCGCCTGCCCGGGGCCGACCGCGTAGTCGGTGCCCTGCCCAGAGGGCACACAGGCCGGCCAGGCCACCAGCGGCCGCTCGTCCGGCTGGGCAAAAGCCGCCGTCATCGGCTCGACGGTGGACGCAGACAAAGCCGCCACGCCGGAGTCATCAGTCCCCGCCTCGGCCTCGGCGCCTCCGCAGCCAAGCTGCATCAGCGCAAGGGCGAACAAACTGGCGCCGACTAGGAGACGCCTGCCGATCCTGGATCGACCTGACTGCATGAACTGTCCTGGTACCGTGATGTATCAGGACGTAAGTTACCGCGAAACACGCCCGACCACCTTGGCCGGTGCTTTAGCGTACCAGCGGAAAATGCGCTATTTGACCAAACGGTTCAAGCGTTCGGCGTCGAACTGCTCGGTGGTGTGGGCATCCTGCGGCACGCAGGCGTCTGCGGGCAGCTCGCGCGAGCGGGCCGAGAGCTTCTCGATCGCCTGCCAGAGCAGCGCGATCTGGTGCTCGTGGCCCGAGGCGCTGTCGATCAGGCCCTTCATCGCCTGGGCGACCGGGTCTTCCCCCTGCGTCACGCCATAGGCCGAGAAGCCCATGCGGGCGGCGACCGCCTCGCGCTGCGCGTCGAGCTGCGCAGCGATGATGCGCGCCGGGTTGCCCACCGCGGTGGCGCCTTCCGGCACCGGCTTGGTCACGACCGCACCCGAGCCGACACGCGCGCCGTCACCGACCGTGAAGCCACCGAGCACGCTCGCGTGCGCGCCGACGATCACGCCCTTGCCCAGCGTCGGGTGCCGCTTGGCGCCCTTCACCAGCGACGTGCCGCCCAGGGTCACGCCCTGGTAGATCGTGCAGTCGTCGCCGACCTCGGCCATCTCGCCGATCACCACGCCCATGCCGTGGTCGATGAAGACGCGGCGGCCGAAGGTGGCGCCGGGATGGATCTCGATGCCCGTGAAAAAGCGCCCCAGGTG
>JBEANV010000245.1:0-4735 GCA_041165285.1 Pseudomonadota bacterium
TGGAGCTGGCCGCACGGGCGGGCTACAACCCGCGGGCCGGTGTGTCGCTGTGGCAGAAGATGGCCGAGGCGAGCAAGGGCGCGCCGCCGCAGTTCCTCTCCACCCACCCGTCCAGCAGCACACGCATCCAGGACATCGAGGCGAATCTGCCCAAGGTCGAGCCGCTCTACGCCCGCGCAGCACGGCCACCGCGCCAGTTTGGCCCGCCTGCGCTGCGGAGCACGACGGACTGAGCGCGGTCCGCACGGACTGCCGTCACCAGCGGTTGGGCAGCGGCTTGAGGATGTGCAGGCCGCGGCCGATGGTGGCCGTGTAGCCGCCGCGCTCCAGATCCTTGAGCAGGCGGCTGACCATCTCGCGCGAACAGCCGATGCGGCTGGCGATTTCGGCATGGGTCACGCGGCTGACGATGCGGCGCGTGCCGTCGTCCTGCGGCACGGCCAGATCGTCGATCAGCGCGACCAGCCGCCCGTAGCTGTCCATCAGCGCCATGTTGCGGGCGTCGCGCGTGGCGGTGCGGGCGCGGGTGATGACCTTCGAGAGCAGCTCGAACGCAAACTCCGGGTACTGCGCGATGTGTTCCAGCAGCGTCGGGCGGGTGATGACGACACAGGTGGTCGGCTCGACCGTGATCACGCTGGCGGCACGAGGGCCACCGTCCAGGCTCATCTCGCCGACGAACTCGCCCACGCCGTAGAGGCCGAACGTGATTTCGCGGTCGTTCGGACCGAGCGAAAAAACCTTGATCCGGCCCGCCAGCACGATGTAGAGCGTGTCGCCGAACTCGCCTTCCTGGATCAGGATCACGCCCTTGCGGTAACGGCGCGGCACCGCCCGGCTCGCCAGAGCGGTCAGGGCAGGCGACAGCTTCAGCTCATCCAAGGAAGCTTCCGCGGTGACAGTTGTTCGTGTTGTTGGTGTGGTGCGGGGCATCGTCCTCACGATAGGACAAGCCACCGACAACCGCAAGAGCGGGCCTGCTCAGTGGGCCGCCTCGTGGCCGAGTACCGAGACGATCGGCGGCAGCATGGCCACTTGCCGCACCAGGTCGCGGATGCTGGCGGCCTGGGTCTTCTGGCGGACGCTGGCGATCTGGGTGCGCACGGTCGAGACGGCCACGCCAAACCGTTGGGCGATGGCGCTGGGCTCGTCGCCGTTGCACAGGGCCGTGAGCACCATGCCTTCGGCGTGGGTGAGGTTGTGTACGCGGGCGAAGTGCTCGACGCTCAGCGCCTCGCAGACCTGCAGCTTGCCGAAGACCAGCAGGATCGCGCCATCGGCACGGCCGCCGAGCGGGCTGGTCAGCGGCACAACCGCCACCGTTTCCACATGCGTGCCTTCGCCCAGCTTGAGCAGGCTGCGGCGGCCTTCCGCGGCCTGCATCAGCGCACGCTGCAGCACCGGATCATCGGCACTCGACCGGGTGTGCAGCTGGCCGTCCTGCAGGCGGCAGGAGCCGTGCAGCTCCGTGCAGTGGTGGTAACCCATCTGGTTGGCCTGCATCAGACGCCCGACAGCGTCGAGGATCAGGAGACCATAGTCCAGCTCGTCCAGCGCGCCGGTCAGCATGTGCAGCAGCCACTGCGTGCCGTGTACCAGCGGGGGTGCTCCTGCATCGGCGCGGGGCCGGTCGAAACGTTCGCGGCCCAGGGCAGAGGAAGTCGTCAGCATGGCGGTACTCCTGATCGACCCTGTGAATCCCCCCGAACCCACCAGCGCCGACTGACATACGTTATCGCGCGGTCACGGTGCGAAAGACTGGTTTTTGCACAGGTGCAGCGTGATCTATTGCCCGCTTTCTGGTTACAGGCGTTACCGGGTGTGGCGACCAACGATTGGGGGCCGCGGGGGTAGTCGGTGCGGCCGATGCTGCCGGCGAAGAGCACGTCGCCACCGGGGTCGATGACGGCGGCCTGCTTCGTCTCGTCGTCCCAGACGATGGATCAGTTTATCCGCCGATCTGGGGAACCACGCCCGGCCCGCGAGGCACCAATCGGGCAAACACCCTTCACCTTTCCTTTGGAGCCGTCCATGCTGAAGACCCCGCCCGCTTCTCGCCGCTCGCTGCTGGTGCAGGGGGCCGGCTGGATGGTTGCCACGTCCGCGCCGGCGTGGCCTGCCGGCCGACAGCGACTTCGATTTGCTGCGCAACGGCAGCGCCACCTATGCCCCGACCCAGGCTGCCTGGGCAGGCGGCCCTGACGCGGCCCTTCGTCCCGGGGCCGGACGGCTTCAAGGCCGACTACGCCGTGGTGGTGCGCGCCTGAGCAGCCCGTAGACTGCGTGTTCGGTCTGGTCCCGTCTGGAGATGTCGCTTGAAACTGAAAATGGCTGAGAAGTCGCTGTTCGCGATCCTGCTGCGCTCACCTTGGTGGGTGAGCCTGGGCATTGGCGTTGCGATCGGGCTGGTGGCCGCGGCCGCACTGCCGCAGGAGTTCCGCGTGGCGGGCGCCGTGTCGGGGTTTCCGTTCTTCGTCATCGGTGCCCTGGCCGCACGCCGCCAATGGGGCCAGCCCAGCGCGGCCCAGGTGGCGCAGACCCTGCAGACGGTGAGCGCCATGCCGTGGCCCGCCTTCGCCCGCGCCATGGAAGCCGCGTTCCAGCGCGACGGCTACCAGGTGCAGCGCGGCCAGGCGCCGGGGGTGGACTTCGTGTTGCAGCGCCAGGGCCGCACGACACTGGTGAGCGCGCGCCGCTGGAAAGCCGCGCGCATCGGGCTGGAGCCGCTGCGCGAATTGCAGGCGGCGCGCGAGGTGGTCGATGCACAGGAGGCGCTCTGCATCGCCCTGGGCGAGTTCACCGAAAACACCCGCCCCTTTGTCCGCGAGCACAACATGACCCTGTGGCAATCGGCCGAGCTGGCGCAGACCCTGCGAGGCATCCCGTTGAACGCTTGAAGCCCTGGAACCCCGCCCGATGCCCATGCACCTGTTCCTCTCGGTGGCCCTGCTGACCGCCAGCGTTCCCAGCTTCGCGCAAGCCCCCGCCGCACCGGCTGGCACCGCCGTGGTGGTGGGCGGTCTGACGGACCCGTGGGCGATGGCTTTCCTGCCGGATGGGCGCATCCTCATCACCGAAAAGGCGGGGCAGCTTCGCCTCGCCACCCCGGACGGTCGCTTGTCGGCACCGCTGGCTGGCCTGCCTGCAGTGGCGGCGCGCGGGCAGTGTGGTTTGCTGGATGTCGTGCTCGACCCCCGGTTCAGCGAGAACCGCCGCCTGTTCTTCACCTTTGCCGAGCCCGGCCCGGGAGGCAACAGCACGGCGGTGGGCAGCGCGCGCCTGGTGGACGACCAATTGCGCGAGGTGCGCACCCTGTTCAGCCAGAAGCCCAAGATGGACAGCAGCAGCCACTGCGGCTCGCGCATCGTGATCGACCGCCAGGGCCACTTGCTGGTGGGGCTGGGCGATCGCTTCAGCGGCAAGGACGACGCGCAGAACCCGGGCAACCACATCGGCAAGGTGGTGCGCCTCACCACGGACGGTCGCGCGCCAGCGGACAACCCCTTCATCGCACGCGAGGGTGCGGCACCCGAGGTGTTCAGTCTGGGCCACCGCAACATCCAGGGCGCGGCGCTGCATCCAGTGACGGGTGAGCTGTGGGCCAGCGAACACGGGCCGCAAGGGGGCGACGAAATCAACGTGGTCGAGGCCGGGCGCAACTATGGCTGGCCGCTGGTGACCTACGGCCGCAACTATGGCGTGGGCACGCGCATCGGTGAAACCGGGCCCAAGGCCGGCTTCGAGCAGCCGCTGCACCATTGGGTGCCCACCTCCATCGCGCCCAGCGGCATGGCCTTTCTGAGCAGCGATCGGTACCAGGCCCGCCAGTCCGAGTGGAAAGGCAGCTTGTTCATCGGCGCTCTGCGCGGCCAGGCGCTGGTGCGGCTGACAGTGGACGGCCGGCGCATCACCGCCGAGCAGCGCCTGCTGGAAGGCCAGGCCCGCATCCGCGACGTGCGGCAGGGGCCGGATGGTTGGCTGTACCTGCTGACCGATGGCGCGGGCGGGCAGGTGCTGCGCCTGCTGCCTTGAGAACTGAAACTTGAGACTACCCGGATGAACACTCCCCGCACCCTCCTGTGCTTCGGCGACTCCAACACCCACGGCACCTGCCCCATGCGCCACCGCGACGACGCCCGCCGCCTCGGTCGGGCCGAACGCTGGCCCGGCGTGCTGCAAGCCGCGCTCGGCCCGGACTGGCACGTCATCGAGGACGGCCTGCCGGGCCGCACCATCGGCCGTGACGACCCGCTCGAAGGCGCCGACCGCAACGCGCTGCGCACCCTGCCCGCCAGTCTTCAGGCGCACCGGCCGCTCGACGTGGTGGTCTTCATGCTCGGCACCAACGATCTCAAGGCCCGCTTCGGCGCCAGTGCGCAGCAGATCGCCGAGGGGGCGCATGCGCTGATCGACATGGTCCTCGCGAACACGCTGCCGGGCGCGGCACGGGTGCAGGTGCTGCTGGTCTGCCCGCCGCCGATCGAGGAGCATGGGGTGCTCGCCGACATGTTCAGCGGCGGGGCCGCCAAGGCGCGGGGGCTGGCGGCGGCGATGCGGGCGGTGGCGGCGCAGCGCGGGGTGGCCTTCCTCGACGCGGGCGAGCACATCGCCGTCAGCACTGAAGAGGGCATCCACCTGGACAGTGCGGCCCATGCGCGACTTGGCGCGGTGCTTGCCGACGCCGTGCGTTCAATCGCCTTCGCCTGAACCCAGCCCCCACCACCGCGGCATCAGC